>CAYHEL010000036.1:0-12061 GCA_964355415.1 uncultured Verrucomicrobiota bacterium
CCCACCGCGCGCGACTGTTTTTCTTCTCGACCTTGCTCGAGCACCGGAGTGCCTGCTCAACATCTGCGGGAAGATCCACCGAAGTGCGCCGGATCAGTTCAAATATACTGGCTTCCCATTGGGCATGAAATTTCATGAGTGTTTAGCTCTTATCAAAATCAGGGCATCAGTTCAACAGCCACGTGATCAGCCAGGGCATACCCTTTCGAGGTCAGACTCCATCGTGTTCCCAGATTCAAGACAAGTCCCTCCGACTGAAGCCCGGCAAGAATCGCCCGCCACTGGCCGTCCTGAACCGTTCCGGCCATGCCAGTGGCCTGAAGAATGGCGTCGAGATCGATGCCCTCCCGCATTCGCAAACCGAATATCACGCGCTCCACGGCATCGGTCGCGGGACTCAGAATCTCCTCGTCCCGCTTCACGGCCTTGTAGTAGGTATCCAAGTCAGGCCGATTGACCCATCTGCGGTTGCCCACCCGTGAGGCTGCCGCACACCCGAACCCAAGATAGTTCTGACCGCGCCAGCAGGCGAGATTATGGCGGCATTCATAACCGGGCCGGGCATAGTTGGAGATCTCATACCGTTGAAGCCCGGCGGACTCCAGAATCTGCTCCGCCTCGTTCAACATCTGCAACTGTTCCTCATCATCCAGCAAAGAGGCGAGGCCATCTTCACAATCCTGATGGAGTACGCTCCCCTCCTCGCTGGTCAGGGCGTAGACAGACAGGTGGGGCGGATTCATGGCGACGGCGGTACGCAATGTCTTGCGCCAGGTCCGCATGCTGACGCCCGGCACGCAGGCAATGAGATCCATGCTCCAATTGGTGAATCCCGCCTCTTCAATCGCCTCAACCGAGGCAACCACATCGCTCACGGTGTGGCGACGTCCCAATTGGCGGAGAACTTGATCGTCAAAGGATTGAACTCCCAGACTGATCCGGTTAACTCCGGCCGCCTTGAGGAGAGCCAGATTTTCGGCATCGACCGACCCGGGATTGGCCTCACTCGTCCATTCCAGGTCCAGTGTTCCCGGCGCCACGCAACCGCGGAGCACACCGACCAGTTCCTCCAGTTGATCCAAGGGCAGGATCGTCGGCGTTCCGCCTCCCATGAAAAGTGTGGACACCTGAAGCGGCCCATACTTCTTGCGCGCGGCCGCGACCTCACGCTTCAGGGCGGCAAGCCACTTCACGCCGGAGTTACGGCAATACGGCATCGAATAGAAGGCACAATAGTAACATTTGCCGTCACAGAACGGGACGTGAACGTAGAGTCCCTCAATATTGGATACGTCGGGCATGGAGTAAATCCACCAACTCATCAGGTACGTTCAAGTTCCCGAAGCCGACTCCCTGCCGGATATCGGGATTCATGGCGCCATGAAAATCAGAGCCGCCACTCAAGGCCAGTCCGAGGTCGCGTGCTGTGCTGATACAGAAACGCTGTTGATCGTGGTTGTGTTCGGAATAATAGGCCTCAATTCCCTGCAACCCTTTTGCCGCCAGTTCAGCGAGCAGGACACGGAGCCTCTTCCGCCCCAGATTCATGGTGAAGGGATGGGCCAGAACCGGCACCCCACCCGCTTCGCGAATCAGGGCGATACTTTCATCAACGGTAAACCGGAAGCGGTCCACATACGCCGGTTTGCCCTTTCCGAGGTAGCGGTCAAAGGCATCGTCCTTTTTCTTAACATATCCTTTTTCGATCATGGCCTGGGCGAAATGGGGACGACCGACCACATCCTCTTTGGCCAATTTCGCGACCTCATCCCAAGTCAGCGCAAAGCCCAGTTTATTGAGTCGATCAAGGATGACCTGGTTCCGCTCCTGCCGTCCCGCGCGCAGTTTGGTGAGAGAATCATCGATGCGACTACTGGCATGATCCATGAAATATCCGAGCATATGCATGGTGCCACCGCTGAACTCGACGCTGATTTCAACACCGGGGATACCGCGCAAGCCGTGCATCTGGCAGGCCGCCATGAACCGGTCCACCCCCATCATGCCATCGTGGTCGGTCAAGGCCATGGCGGAGAGCCCTGCCTTGACGGCCTTCTCCACTAATTCCTCGGGGGTATAACTGCCATCAGAAAATGTCGAATGAACATGTAAATCAATCACGCAGCACACTCCCAAAATAATTCACGGAGACATTGACAACCGTAGCATAAGTCGGCAGTATTACCACCCGTTTTCGACCTGCACACTGTTGCGGGGGATTAGCTCAGTTTGGTAGAGCGCTTGAATGGCATTCAAGAGGTCGCGGGTTCGACCCCCGCATCCTCCACCACTCGAAAACCAAGAGCACAATACGAAATCCCGGCTCTCGGACATTAACGAAACTGATCCCCGGCAACCCTATTCATTTTACATCGATGTACAGGATACACAGGATAAGATTTGAATACCAACGGGGGGGATTATCTGATTCCCGAATTATCCTGTAAATCCTGTATATCCATGTTCAATTTCTTCTGCGAACAAATTCATGGCTTTCAGGGACTGTTCCCGTCACCACACTGGGGCAATGGTTTTCCTTTCGTTACGATTAGGATTTATACGGAATGGTAAAGCACAATAGTGTGTCCCTTGTTGGCAATGGTGTGGGGCGGATGTCCCCATCCGCCTAAGTGACTGGACAGGCACCTGGAAAGCACAAGGCGGGTGAGGACACCCGCCCCACAATGGAGCGTGAACAGATGGCCTGTCCCCTGGGACCCTCTTGTAGCGAAGCCACGCCCCAGTCTGAGGACTCACCTTCGCTTCCTCTTGACGGTATGGGAAAACTTCAATACTGCGAAATTCACCTCGATGGAGGTCTCCACATCCCTGACCTTCAGGTCATCATCATCAATAAGTCCCGAAAGGATCTCCCCGCTTCGACGCAACAGGGATTGTTGGCTCGGCTTGTCAGCCACCATCGGCAACTCACGGATGTTCCTGGACAACTCCCGCATCTGCGCAAAGGTCTCGATAATTGCGAGAGTTGCCTGAATAGCCGCCGGACTCTTGAGTATGGTGGCCAACATGTACAGCCCCTTCTCGGTGAAAGCCTTAGGTTGCGCCACCGAGTGCTTCAATCTGCTGAACCGGTGGAATTTTTCCACCAGTTCCCTTTTTTCGTCCAGGCTCAGCTCGATCACATAGCCTACCGGAAACTTGCCCGGGTTGTTGACGACCGATTTGTTGATATCCCTGGTTCCAACCCCGTACAACTCGGCCACATCCGCATCCAGCATGACAGACTCCCCCTTGATCTGGATGATACGATCCCGCAACCGCTCGAACTGGATGGCATTGCTCATGCGGCACTTATATTGCACTGCTATATAGATGTCAATATAGCATTATGTAACGACAAACAGTGGCGTCCCATAGGGACGCCGGTTATTGGTTACTTGTTATCAGTTATTCGGAAATGCGTGACTTTTACCCATAGTTTCCCGGCGTATCATTTCCGATATTTTTCTTTCCGGATAATCCGGTTCTGCCCAATAACCAATAACAGATAACTCAATAACTCTGGCGGCCCTATTCTGGCTCAATGAACTCTTGTGGCGAGGCCGCGCTCCCTGTGACTGCGGTTATTTGACTTGGTGCCTCTGACCGGCCATTGCGGCACATGGCGAAACCCGCCCTCCGCCGTTCCTTTCTACGCGGCTCCTCATTTTGGCATCCCTCTTAACCTGGTTTACATACACTCCATTTTCGGCAAATATGGATTCCAGGGTTTTCTGGGACTGTCCCGAACGGCGCTAAGATAAGGGATTGAGCCTGACTGTGAAACTATTTGGAGTGCGGCGGCTTGACGCCGCTTTCATGCGCCCGGCTTGACGGGCGCAGGGTTACTAGGGCGATCCCCATTGCCTCCGTTGGAGCACAGCGCGTCAAGCCGCGCTGGGGAAAAGCGGCGTCGAGCCGCCGCACTCCATAAACTTTTCGGCCCGGGTATTGTTTTGGGAACCAAGGGACAGGTAATCTGAAGTTCCTCCTCCCCTCCTAGGAAGGAGTCAGAGTTGAGAGCATGGCTTCGCCACAGAACTTCGTTGAGTCAGAATGAGTTGCGGCGAAAATCGCGGACTTATCTGGCCTTAGAAACCTGGAATTGATTGCTAAAGGGCTGCTTCAAGGTCCTATGGCAACTTGTATTCAAGCCACCTTGGGTTCTCTCACCTCAACAGCAAGGCGGGGAAGACACCGGGACAGTCCCTGCTGAACCTTATCCACAGCGGGCGTCACGGGCAAGTGCCGGATCGTGATCATGTGTTTAATTTTTAGTCGAACTTTTTCTCGCTCCCCACCGTTTACTGATTAGATAACCAATTGGGGAACTCAACATGACGAAAGGGTCAACTATGCAGCGTGAAATCTTGATCATGGTAGTGACGGTGTGTCTGGGCGGTGTCTGGACGGCATGCGCCGATCCCGTGACGGAGAACTCGGCGACCAGCACCACAAACCTCGTGGTCACTGCCCTGCGCGTGCCACGTGACGAGGTCTCAGTCCCCTTCACCACCTATAAATTGGATGCCGACAACCTCAAGTTAGAGAAGTCCATACGAAGTAACCCGGATGCATTCAAGGGAATTCCATCCGTGATGGGACAGAAAACAGCGAACGGACAGGGATCCCCCTATCTCCGTGGATTCACCGGGTTCCGCAACCTCTTCCTCATCGACGGCATCCGCCTCAACAATTCGGTATTCCGCGACGGCCCCAACCAGTACTGGAGCACCGTGGATTCACTATCGGTCAGTAGCTACGATATGGTCATGGGCCCCGCCTCCGTCCTCTATGGCAGCGACGCCATCGGCGGAGCCGTCAACGCCACAACCATCGCCCCGCCCTCGACGGTTGATGGCTCGTCGGCCTGGGCTCCCGAACTGTACTTTCGGGGCGCCACGGCGGAACGCTCAGCCACGGAACGGATGCAACTGGGGGGGCGCCTGAATGAGCATGTCGGTTTTATCGGTGGCGTATCCGTCAAGACCTACGGTGACCTGCGTGGCGGAAATGCGGTTGGGAGGCAGGAACACACCGGTTATGATGAACTGGACTTCGACGGGCGCGTGGATCTCAACCTTGACCCTGACAACCTGATCAAGGTGGGCCATCAGTCGGTGAGCCAGGATGATGTCTGGCGGACCCATAAAACCATCTATGGACTGACCTGGGAAGGACTGAAGGCCGGCGACGAAAAGAGCCGATCCTCGGATCAGCACCGCACTCTCGATTACGCTTCTTACGAGGGGCGTAACCTCGGTGGCTTCGCCGACCGCATGACGCTGACGGTTTCCCGCCAACTCCAGCAGGAGGATGAGTTCCGCATCAAGAAGGATGGCACGGGTGAAGGGCAGGGCTTTGATGTCACCACCTGGGGATCTTCGATCCAACTTGAGTCCGACACGGTGCTGGGCAACTGGGTCTATGGCGCCGAGTATTATCATGACAGCGTGGACTCCTACCTGCAGAAATACAATGCCAAAGGCGTGCCGGGCAAGGCCGCCATCCAGGGGCCGGTGGGTGATGACGCCCGTTATGATTCGGTCGGAGTGTTCGCCCAGGATTCGTTCAGCCTGTTTCACGATCAAGTGGATGTCATCCCGGGTGTCCGGTACACGGCGGCGCAGGCTGATGCGAACCGGGTACTGAACCCCCTCAATAACAAGATGATGAGTGTTGAGGGTGACTGGAGTGCCGTGGCGGGCTCCCTCCGACTGTTGCATCCCCTCACGCAGGACAGACGTCAATCGGTCTTCGCCGGGGTATCACAGGGGTTCCGGGCGCCCAACCTGTCTGACCTGACACGACTGGACACGGCCAGGAGCAATGAAATCGAGACGCCGGTGCCGAATCTGGATCCCGAGCATTTCGTTACCTATGAAGCGGGGCTGAAATCCCGCTTCGAGGCCTTCTCCACGGCCCTGACGTACTACTTCACCGACATTGACGACATGATTGTCCGGGCGCCGACGGGGCGTGTGATTGACGGGTTGAACGAGGTGACCAAGAAGAATTCAGGGAAAGGCTACATCCACGGCATCGAGTGGTTCAATACCGTAACCTTTTCAAAGAACTGGTCGGGCTGGTTGAGCGCAAGCTGGATGGAAGGAGAAGTGGATTCCTACCCGACCTCGTCACCGGACAAAACGCGTGATTATGTCTCCCGCATGATGCCGCCTACCGCCCAGTTGGGGGTGCGCGCTCAGACGGATAGCGCCAAGTACTGGGTGGAAGGTGTGTGTGATGCCGCCGAGAAGGCGGACAAACTGTCGGCCGATGACAAACGCGACACCCAGCGGATTCCGCCGGGCGGCACACCCGGGTACGCCGTGGCGGGGATCCGCGTCGGGGCTCAGTTGACCCCCTCCCTCGCACTATCCCTCGCGGTTGAGAATCTCCTGGATGAGGATTACCGCATCCACGGCTCAGGCGTCAACGAACCGGGGCGGAATTTTGTCCTTTCCGGCCGCTACACCTTCTAAACCACCAGAGAGGATCTGTAACCTGTCCCTGATCCGCCCCATGTGGTCTAGGTGCTAGCATCTGGTGTTGTGTTGGCGGGGGTGATGTGGTTGAATTACAGAACTGATTTGGGAGGTTGCCATGAAAGTCACAAGAAGCACGAACACCGGTCTTCCGAAATATCCAAGCACCCGTCACTTCACCGAGTCCAGGGCCTTGTTGGGTTTGGCGACACTCGGGTTGTCGGCCATGACCGGATTGGGCAATCCGGCCGGAACGGACGCGAAATCAGGCCGTTTGGCAGGTGATCTTGCCGTAGCGCCCGTCTGTACAAACTCGACGACCACCAACATTCCCCCGGTCAGCACGAAGCCGACCCGTCCGATGGGTATCATTGCGGTTCAACCGCCGCCCAAACCCGGTGAACTTCCCGTGATTCCCGCGGACACCAATCGGCAGGATCGTATTCCTCCAACAGTCCCGGCAAAGTGAGATACATCACGTCGCGATGAACTTCACGCTGTGCCTGACCCACGCCTGCAATCTTCGTTGCACCTACTGTTACGCAGGCGTCAAGAGCGCCCGGAGGATGACGTGGGAGGTGGCTAAACGGGCCATCGACTTCGCGCTTGATCATTCCCTGCATCAGGCCGGGATACTGGGACAAAACCCTGCCGCGCAAGTGGGGTATTTCGGGGGGGAACCCCTGCTGGAATGGCCCCTGTTGGTACGATCGGCAGACTACGCCATCGCCCGCGCGGCGGAACAGGGAATCAACCTGAAGAAGACCGTCACGACAAACATGACGCTACTGGATGCCGGTAAGGCGGCATGGTTCAGGGAAAAAGGTTTCTACCTCGGACTCTCGCTCGATGGCAATCAGGCCATGCACGACGCCTTGCGGCGGTATCCGGACGGGACGGGTTCACACCGGGACGCCTCCAAGGCCTTGGAGCATTTCCGGGGGCCACACTCCACGGGCGAAGTGATTGTGGTGGTCGATCCCCGGAACGTGGAACATCTGGCGGAATCCGTTGAATGGTTGCTCAAACAGGATATCCATGACATCTCTCTCAACCCTAATTTCTACATCGACTGGCCTGATTCGACTTTGCTGACGTGGAAAAAGGCGTGTGACCGGATTGGTGACCTCTATGTTGAGAAGTACCGGCAGGGAGTTCCTGTCAGGATCAATGTCATTGACGGCAAAATCCAGGTCCGGCTCAATGAAGGGTATGCCGCCTGTGACCGGTGCGGATTCGGCCATAACGAGATTGCCATCGCGCCCAGCGGTAACATTTATCCCTGTGAGAGAGTCGTTTCGGATGACACCGATGAGGCGCTGAAGATTGGAGATGTCTTCACAGGGTTCGACGCGGCGAAACAATCCCGAATCGTGGCCGGGCGTGGCAATATCGAGGCCGAGTGTCTTGACTGTCCCGTGAAGGAGCGGTGCATGAACTGGTGTTCCTGCATCAACGTCGCCACCACGGGCGCCATCAACAAGGTCTCAGGAATCGTATGCCACCATGAACGCATGGTCATCGAGATGGCCGACCGCGTCGGCGAGACCCTCTTTGCGGAGGCCAACCCCGCCTTCCTGGCAAAGTTTTATGGACGAGGTTGACATGAAAGAATTTGAGAAACTGGTTGCAGCCAGGTTTAGTTGTCGCGGGTACAAGCCAGACCCGGTGTCGCGGGAGGCTTTGGAGCAGATCCTTGAGGCGGCACGTCGTGCGCCATCCGCCTGCAACAACCAACCATGGCGGTTCGTCGTTGCCACGGAGGCCGCATTGCGAGCCCGGTTGCTGGAGGAGGGAACCTTGCCTGGCCTCAGAATGCAGTGGGCCTTAACGGCCCCGGTCATTCTTGTGCTGGGCATCAGGAAGTCATTGATCACCCATCGGGTGGCGCCGCTTCTTTCCCATGTGGAATACCCGTTGCTGGACTTGGGCATTGCCGGCGAGCATGCGGTGTTGCAGGCGACGGAGTTGGGACTGGGCACCTGCTGGATCGGCTGGATCCGGCCGAAGGAGGTGCGACGTCTCGTGGGTTGGCCGTCGGACATTGTTCCCCAGTCCCTTATCACGATAGGCTGGCCCACTTCACGCCCCGAACGCGTCTCGCCGCGACTTCCGCTAAACGAAATCGTCACCTGGCGATAATACATCTGAAGCGCTTCAGATCTAGGGATATGCTTTTGCTGTTCCGCTTTCGGGATTGTGCAGTCATGGTCGATGTGGTGTACTTCACTTTCTAACTGGGAGAGTGACCATGAACAATGAAGGACTGGTACATGCGGTTGTCCTGGATGGAAAAGGCGGGGCGCGTGAACTCGATTGGGCTGGCGTCCGGGGTTGGATCCCTGATAACGGACCCCTTTGGCTGCATCTTGACTACTCTGCCGAGACGGCGCGGAACTGGCTTCTGCAGGAAAGCAAAATCGAGGATCTTGTCACCGATGCCTTGGTGAGCGAAGAGACACGGCCGCGTGCGACCCTGTTCGGGGATTCAGTTCTACTGTCGCTCCGGGGCGTGAACCTGAATCCCGGGTCCGATCCTGAAGACATGGTCTCAATCCGAATGTGGATCACCCGGAACCTGATCATCAGTTCGAGACGACGCACCTTGCTTTCTGTCCGGGACGTCGTCGACTCCCTGAAAGCGGGGCAAGGTCCGAAAACAACCGGTGATTTTCTTGCTGATTTCACAAGCCTCATTACGACACGGATGGAGGGGGTTCTGGAGGATTTGGAAGATCGTGTGGCGGGAATGGAGGAAAATGTCATTGTGTCCGGAAGCCAGGAGTTGAGGCGTGAACTCTCATCCGTGCGCCGCGAGATTATCATGGTTCGGCGGTATCTGGCACCCCAACGCGAGGCGATGACCAGACTCCATACACTCCAGGTGTCCTGGTTGGATGCGACCGACACCATGCGTTTAAGGGAAGTGACCGACCAGTTGATGCGCTATGTGGAAGACCTGGATTCCATCAGGGACCGGGCTTCCGTCACCCAGGAGGAACTTGTCAACAGACTCTCCGAACAATTGAATTCCCGCATGTATGTCTTATCGATTGTGGCCGCCCTGTTCATGCCGCTGGGCTTCTTTACGGGGTTGCTCGGGACGAATGTCGGCGGAATCCCCGGCGCTCAAAATCAGTGGGGTTTCCCGGTCTTTGTCGCCGCCCTGCTGGTTCTGAGCGCCCTGCAATTGCTCTATTTCAAAAAGAAAAAATGGTTGTAGGATGCGCCCCATTGTCACTCCCTGTCGGCGTTCTTTTTTCCTTTTTGGTGGACGGGGAAGTTTTGCTA
Source organism: uncultured Verrucomicrobiota bacterium (assembly GCA_964355415.1). Classification (GTDB taxonomy): domain Bacteria; phylum Verrucomicrobiota; class Kiritimatiellia; order CAIKKV01; family CAITUY01; genus JAABPW01. Next base: position 9,780 of record CAYHEL010000036.1, read on the forward strand.
TTATTCTTCCTCGGGGTCTGCAATGGACTTGAGAAACGCGTTGCCCTATTCTGTCGCTGTTGTGTAATGCTGAAAGTGAGTCAACCCTAGTATGAATACACTGCAAGCGCTTGCTCATCGTTGTGTTTTTAGGGCGCCTATTTTGGCCTTGGTCTGGGTGGCCTCTGGGATTGCCCTGCCATCGGCAATTGCTGCAATGACCAACACGGTCACAAGTCTCTCTGCTTCGGAGCAGAATGTCATCCGGATCTTCAAGCGGGTGTCGCCCGCGGTGGTGTCGGTGTCCAACAAGGCGGTTCTTCAGGATTGGAGCAACTACCAACTCTACGAGGTGCCCCAGGGCACCGGGTCGGGTTTCGTGTGGGACAAGGAGGGCCATATCATCAGCAATGTCCATGTCGTCTATGGTGCGGCCGCCATCCAGGTAACTCTTAGCAGCGGGGCATCATACCCCGCTGAAGTCGTGGGAGGGGATCTCGATCATGATATTGTTGTCCTCAAAATCAAGGCGCCCCCGGACAGCCTTATTCCCGTCGAGACGGGTCAGTCTGCGGGACTGCAGGTGGGACAGACCGTTCTGGCAATCGGGAATCCCTACGGCCTGGACACTTCTCTGAGTGTTGGCGTCGTCAGTGCATTGGGGCGGCGCATGACCTGTCTGACCCAGCGCGAAATCCGGAACGTCATCCAGACGGATGCCGCCATTAATCCCGGAAATTCCGGGGGGCCGTTGCTGGATTCATCCGGGCGACTCATTGGTATGAACACCGCCATACTGAGTCCCAGCGGGGCGTATGCCGGAATTGGTTTTGCCGTACCGGTGGATATCATACGCCGTGCCGTTCCCCAGATCATCAAGACCGGCAAGTTTCAAATCCCTACGATGGGGGCCCGATTGGTTCCGCCTTCCTTGTTGCAGCGGAAGGGAGAGAAGGGAGTCGTCATTCTGGATGTGGTTCCGGGCGGCCCCGCCGACAAGGCGGGAATCCAGGGACTCAAACGCGGACTCCGGGGATCCATTTCCCTCGGGGATATCCTGATGGAGGTCGAGGGAACCGCAGTCAGCACTCCTGAAGATGTTGACGCCGTGATGGAGCAGTATCAGGCCGGCGACAAAATCCGCGTCGTTTACCAACGGGGCGAAAACAGGCGTACCGTATCCCTATCGCTTCAGGGACAAGAATAGACTCCTGGTCATAGACCTTTTTTCAACATCCCTCCTCCCGCCTGTACGCCGTTGGCTCCATTCACCCCACCCCGCCCCTCAGTCCAGCGCCCATCCCCCGCCAAGGGCCTTAAACAAGGCCACCAGATTGATGGCAAGGCGTTGTTCGCTCAGGAGAAGCTGATCCTGAGACTGGCGCAAAATGGTCTCACTCAGCAGGACGTTAAGAAAATCGACCAGCCCCAACTCGTACTGACTCCTGGCAAGCGCGGTCGCACGGTGACTCGCCTCCACCGCCGCCTCGAACGCGCGATGCGTCTCCTGTTCCCGCTTATAGGCTACCAGTGCGCCTTCCACCTCAACCAGCGAGGCGAGCACTGTTTTCTCGTAGACCAACTGCGCACGGTCCCGCTGCACGGTTCTGATTTCCACTCCGGCACGGGCTTTACCGCCGTCGAAAAGGGACCACTTGACCGTGGGGCCAACGCTCCAGAAGCGACTGCCGGAGGTGACCAAATCTGAGAGACTTACGCTCTCAAGCCCCGCCAGGGCGCCCAGAGAAAAACGCGGAAAGAGATCCGCCATGGCCACCCCGATGTCCGCTGTGGCCGCCGCAAGCTGACGTTCAGCCCGCCGAATGTCCGGCCTGCGCCGAAGCAGATCAGAGGGCAACGTTACGGGAAGGGTTCCCCGAAAAGAAGGAATCGCCGCCGCCCGTGAAAGGTCTTCCACCAAGATCTGCGGAGGCTGACCGACCAGTAACGCCAATTGGTAAATCGTCTGCCTGGCCGCAGCCTCAAGGCCAGGGATCCGAGATTCGGTCAGATACAACTGGCTCCGGGCCTCCTCAAGGGCTAATTCGCTGCTCAGGCCCAGGGCGTTCCGCTTCATGAGCATATCCACGGTCTGTTCCTGATTGGTGAGATTGGCCCGGGCTATGATAAGCCGCTGCTGCGTGCCGCGTAACTCCAGGTAGTTGCGGGCCACTTCAGCCTCCAGCGAGACCAGAACATCGCGCTGATCCTCAACCGAACCGGCCACGGAAGCCTCAGCCGATTCGACTGATCTGCGGATTCCGCCAACGATATCAATTTCCCAACCTGCATCAAACCCGACC
>CAYHEL010000037.1:0-11986 GCA_964355415.1 uncultured Verrucomicrobiota bacterium
GGTCCGTGTCGGGGTCATGGGGATTTGTTCCTTGCCGGTATTCCTCCACGTTGCTCAACCCATCAAAATCGGGATCGGCCAGACCGTCGTCCGGATCTGACGGATCGAGACCGTAACGACGCTCCCAGGCATTCAGCAGACCGTCCCCATCATCATCCAGATCGGGAGGCTCATTCGTGGTAATGGCCAGTTGGTCCAGATATCCGACCGAAAGCGCGGGCGCCGAGATCCGGGTCAGGCAGAATTCCGTGACGGGATTGGCAAATGCGAGATCCCGTGCGACGCGAACTCCGGCCAACCAGAGCGACCATGTCCGGTTGACATAGTCCAGACACACGGTCAGACGGATCCACTGCGACGTGGAAACCGGCCCGGCGCCGGAAACCGTGTCCCAGCGTTGCGTGCCGACGGCGCCGGAACACACAACCAGAACGCCGGTTGTGTTAATATAAAACGCCGATGCTTCATTCGACCCTACCACGGGGAACCCTTCCAGACTCCTGAACACGGGGCGCGCCCGCACATCGCACCAGAGCACGGGCGCTCCGGATGACGCCACGACATGCGAGACGACGCCATTGGAGGACAGGGCCAACGCCTGCGTTCCCTCAAACGTCGTATTGCTTTGCACAAGAGCCCCGGCCGGTCTTTCCGATACCCAGCCATTCTGACCCCCGAGCGCCCCGTTGGTGACGACGGGGGTTTCAAAGTTTTCCATGAAAGGAATTCTCATGAAGGCATTGGATAGCGCCGGGGAATAGCCCAGCCGGACTTCCGCATGATCGCACATGCCGTCATGGTCGCGATCCAGACCCACATACAATCTCCAGTCATCAGGCATCCCGTCACCATCGGAGTCTATGTCGGCGGGAGGATTTGGGGTCACCATAATCGCATCGAGAAATCCGGCCTGATACGGCGAGCCGGTCGCCTGAAACCCGGTATACTCCGTCACCGGGTGCGCCATCGCCAGGTTGGTGGCGACAGGAATGCCATTCAAGAATAGTGACCATGTCCGGTTACTGAAGTCCTGGCAGGTCGTGAACCGGCTCCACGTTTCGGTTTGAAGCGGGACATGATTTGTCAGCGGTATCCATTCCGTCCCGTCAGTGACCACGATCTGACCGCTTCCATTCACATAGAATCCAACCGTCGAGGCCGGACTTAACACGGGGTCGGCGCTTCCGTCCCTGAAGACGGGAATGCTTCTGAAGTCAGTCCAGACGGAGGGAGCCAACCGTCCCCCTACCGGCTGATGGATCAGCGCCGCCGGGGTGGAACCACCCCACTGAAGCGCCTGCTGACCTCCAAATACTGTGTTCGTCTGAGGGAAGGCGGGAGCATTTGTGGGAGTTACCCGCCAGCCATGCTGTCCGGCCAAACGTCCTGGAACAACGCCCGGTTGTTCAAACGATTCGACAAAAGGGATTCCTGTGAATACGTCCGTGTTGGTTGGCGAGAACCCGCGCGCTATTTCCGCGCCATCCCCCATGCCATCATGGTCGGTGTCAGGCTCAGCCGGGTTCAGTCCAAGAGGGTACTCCTCGGGGTTGGAGAGGCCGTCATGGTCGGCGTCGGACAACTCGGATCCGTCAGACGCATCGGACGGATTGAGGCCATGCAGGAGTTCCCAGTCATTGGGCATCCCGTCGCCATCGGAGTCAATATCCCCCGGCGCGGAACCGGTGATGTGAAGATCATCGATCCAGGTTGAGGCATAGGTGGCTCCGTTGAAGCGCACACCTGTGTATTGGGTCAAACCGCATGCCAATGCCAGATTCGTGGCCACCGGCCGACCATCCCAATACAAGGCCCATACCCGGTTTGAGTAGTCCTGATGAACGGTAAACCTGATCCAATTGGTTTCGGCGACCACCGGGCTGTTGGTGAGAGTCATCCACGCGGTTCCATTCATCACCACAGGATGGCCGGCGCCATCCAGGTAGAATGCCGCCGTAGTGACGGGGGAAAGAACCGGTCTTCCGGTGGTCTGACGCCGAACCGGTATGGCCTGCCAGTCGGTCCACACATCGGCTCCCAAGGCGCCCTTCACGTTTTGAAAAAGAGCAGGGCCATTGGTCGCCGGCCGCAATTGAAGCGCCTGAAGTCCTTCCACCCGGTTGCTGGTCTGGATAAGCGCCCAGTTTGTCAGGGCGGCCACCCACCCATGCCGACCATGGATGTCGCCGGAGGGCACGGCAGGCGGCTCAAACGGCTCCAGAAAGGGAATCGACGCCGACGTATCAGCATCGGCATTTGTTGGCGAACTCCCCCGCGCCACTTCAGTTCCGTCACTCCAACCATCCCGATCCCCATCCGGATTCGAGGGATCCAGTCCGCGACGATACTCCTCCAGATTACAAAGACCGTCATGATCCGGATCCGTCGCCGCATCGGACGGATCATAGGGATCCAGGCCATACATCAGTTCCCAGTCATCCGGCATACCGTCTTGATCTGAATCCGCCACAAAGCCCGGCGGGGCATTTGACGTCACGGCAATCTCATCGAGCCAGGAATCCGCGTTTCGGGCGCCGACAAAACGCAGGCGGGCCAATTCTGTGGCCGACCCGCTGAAGGGAAGATTTCGGGCAATCGAGTTTCCAGCCAGCCAAAGCCCCCAACGTCGGCGCACATAGTCCTGCTGGACGGTCAACCGCACCGCCGCACCGGGCGCTATTTCCGGAGTATTCGTGAGGGCAACCCATTCCCCGGGAAACCAGGTGCGATCAAACACCACCACCTGTCCGGTGTGATTAATATAGAACGAGGATACCGTGGAGGCCGCTGGCGCGCCCGGCAGGACGGCGACACGCCGCACCGGCACGGCGCGAAAATCAATCCACACTCTCTTCGCTTCATGCGTGGCCAACGGACGCGTGACCGTGGCGCCCCCGTTCGTAACCGCCCCCAGCCGAAGACTTTGCCGACCCGCCAGAACCGGATTGGTAACCACCATCGCGTTTTCAGAAGGAACGGCTGCCCAACCGTTCTGCCCCGCCAAGAAACCGGGCATGGCGGGTATTTCAAAGGACTCCATAAAGGGCAGTCTGGCGACGGAACCGCCATTCGTCGGCGACAGACCATTGATGACCGCCGCTCCATCCCCCATCCCGTCCCCGTCCGAATCCCCGTTCTGCGGATCCGAACCATTCCGGTATTCATCGCCCAGCGATAAGCCATCCCCATCGGCATCGGCGGCTGCATCGCCCGGATAATACGGATCCAAGCCGAGTTGACGTTCCACGTAACCCGGAATCCCGTCCCCATCCTCGTCGGGATCAGACAGCGTCAAATCGATACCGGACACAACGGATGTCACAACAACCGGATTGAGAGCGTAGGCGCCTGTCGCTTCCCACGACTGGCGCAGGCCGTCACACTGGGAATCGCGCCACGCCTCAACCCGCCACCGGGTGGCCGCCCTTCCGACCACCAGATGATACGCTCCCGTGCAGAAAAGGGCCGTCGAGACCTCGAATCCGTCACCGGCAACCGGAAATGCCGCAACCTGGAATAATCCGGTCTGCGCGCCTGAATAGTTGAGTGTTCCGTTTATGGAGGGAGAGAACCGAATTCCCTCAACCTGAAAGTCGAATATCCGTTTGGTCTGCCCGACATTGACCGGTGCAAAATCGTCGGCGCCCTGCCCCGTCCACGGATACCCTGAAACAACGCCCTCCTCGACCAGACGCCGGTAAATGGCCGTCGCCGTCTGTTTCAATTGTCCTGCATTCACGGCGCTGAAGTGGTTGTTTCCTGAATCTTCGACCTGATGCCAGGCTTCCGCCCCGGCGCCGCCGGGCAGTTTGGACTCCAGTTCACAAACGGCATTCGAAGCCAACCACCTGACCTGTCCCTGAAGAACCGGGGCAAAGTCATTGATCGGCGCGTTACTCACCAACACCTGTCTGGAGACCCACCACTCCGGAATGGCGAAGGAAGCGCTAGAACTCGCCATCCAGGACACGAGGAACCAGAGGCCATGTGTCCGCCTCATCATGGCAGCCTCTCTTCCATCGCCACGACATCCGCCTGATCCACGGTTCCGTCTTCATTCACATCCGCCCTCTGGAGACGATCCTGTGGACAATCCGGCATGGATTTGTTGAGGGTGATAACCCGGTTAAGGGGATCGTACAAGGTCAGAACGGCCCGGCCGTGGTCATCGATGACCGCCGTCCTGTTTCCATTCGGGTCATAGGCGTACCGGGTTCGCGCACCCAGGGCGTTGATGGTTTCCGACACTCGTCCACACAGATCATATCGGGTGCGTGTCCGGTTGCCCATCGGATCGATAACCGCCGCGCTTTCGTCGAAGAGGGTGTACTCGTATTCAGTCCGGTTCCCCAGGGGATCCAACTCGACCGTCTTTCGCCCCATGGCATCGTATCCGATCTGCCGGACATTCCCGAGGGCATCCACAACTCGCACCGGCAGATTTCTTGAATTGTATTGTGTCTGTGTCGTGCGTAACAGAGCGCCCGAGGCGCCAAAGACTGAAACGGTGGTGGAGTTCCCGTTGGCGTCGTAGGTGAACCGGGTTATCCCGCCAAGCGTATCCACAACACGCTGTTTTCTTCCCAGCCCGTCATAGGCAATCGCCTCACTCCGCGGTTCGGCGCTACCGGCCCCCTCCACGCGATTGGTGAGTTGACCGGCCTGATCAAACTCATACCGGATTCGCAACCCGTTGGCGGCCATCTCCTCACAACACCGTCCGGCGGCATCATAGAGTTTGCGCGACGTGTTCCCCTTCGCATCACGGAGACTGACCAGGTGACCGACGGCATCGTAGACATGGTGGGTTGAATATCCCCGGCGATTGGTCGCCGCCACAACTCGTCCGACTTTGTCGTACTCCACACGGGATCGATTTCCGAGCGCATCCGTTGTACACACCAACCGGTTCAGAGCGTCGTACTCCATAGCGGTTATGTGGCCACGCCTGTCCACAAGATTGGTTTTGTTGCCGACGGCGTCGTAGCGCATCTGGACGGCGCGTCCCAGGGGATCCTCCTCCCGCACCAGGCGCCCCCTCAGGTCATACTCGTAGCGAGTTCGCCGCGCGTCCCGTTGTCCGACCCCGCCTGTTTTCAAAACGAGTTGCCCAAAGGCATCATACCCGGTGGTTGTCACCCGCCCGCACGGTGTGGCTTCGCGGATTTTGTTTCCGGTTGCGTCATAGGCCATGACCAATGAGTTTGAGGCTGGATCCATGACCCTGATGAGCCGATTCAGGGCATCATACTGGAAGGTTGTGGAGTAACCGCGTTTATCGACTTCCTCCACGACATTTCCGGCGGCATCGTAGGATTTCCAGGTCTCACCGCCAAGCGCATCGCCGGTACGGACAACCCGGCCAAGAGGATCATACTCAAACCAGGATACGGCGCCGTTCCGGGCCACTTGGGTGGTGACATTGCCAGACGGGTCATACTCCAGGGATTCGCTCGCGCCCAGGGCATCCGTGGTATTCGTCAGTTGCCCCAGCGCGTCGTACTCATAACGGGTCACATGTCCAAGGGGATCCGTCATGGTCCGCTTGAGGTTGTAGGCATCATAGAGGTACCCCGTCCGATGCCCCATGGCATCCATAACGTCGGTGACATTGCCGCGATCATCATAGACCGTTCGCGTGATCCCGCCCAAGGCATCCGTCACAACCGTCTGACGGTTCATGACGTCATAGGAATACCGGGTTACGGCGCCATTCTCATTAGTTGTGGAGACGAGATTGCCTGCCGCATCAAAAGCCTGGCCCACATCACTCCCGTCCGGATTCACATGACTCACTTCGCGCCCCAGGGCATCAAAACGGTAAACGAAGGTGCGGGCCCGGGCGAGCCCCTCGCCGATTGTCTTGCGGGTCGCATGTCCGGCGGCATCCAAAACATAACTGGTGACAAGACCCTGCGGATTGATCTCGCGAATGACCCTGTCGTTCAGGTCATAGGCCCACTTCGCCGTATGACCCAGGGGATCCGTGAGCCTGACAAGACGTCCATACACATCATAGTCGGACACCGTAACCCTCCCCGATCTGTCGATCAGCCAACACAACTTTCCCCGACCGTCCAGGACTTGCCGTGTGGAGAAACCCGCTTCATCCACGGTGTTGGTGACCCGCCCCAGCGCGTCATAGGAGTACGACTTAACAAAACCCATTTTATTGGTTTCACTCAGCAGGTTTCCTTCATCGTCGTAAGTCCGCTCCATCGTGTGGCCCAAGGCGTCCGTCTCGATCAGCAACCGCCCCTGCAAGTCATAGTCATACGACACCGAGCGCGCATCCGCCAACCCCACCCCTGTGACCTTGTTGGTGAGCCGCCCTGCCGCATCCCAGGCGTAGCGGATGACCGCGCCACCGGCCTCCTGTTCAAGAAGTGTATTCCCAGCCTGATCGTAAGCCAGTCTGCGAATGGCCCCATCCGGTCGGGTAACCCTCACCAGGCGCCGGTGGAGGTCATACGCGAATTCCGTCCGCCGGTTCAGGGCGTCGATCTCCGCGATTTTGAGGCCGCGCACATCGTACTCGAAACAATTCGTGGCGGACACCGCATCATCTCCCCGGATCTCCATGACGGGGCGACCCGCGTTGTCATACACCGACACAATCCGACTGATCAGGGTTCCTGTTTTTTCCATCAGGACAGTGTTGGTGAGGTTCCCTCCCCCGTCGTAGGCCATCGACTTGGTATTACCCAGGGGGTCGATTTCCCGGACCACACGGCCATCGAAGTCATATTCCGTCACGGTGGATCGGGCATCGGCGCGGCCGACACCCACAGTCTTGTTGGTAACCCGGTTCAACGCATCAACCTGGTAACCCGTTGTCACGGGTTTCGGGATTTCCCGAACATCACAACCGGGAAAGCCCTTGGCATAGGCCGTTTCCATTTTTACGTTCCCATTTCCGTCGTAGGTTGTTTCCACGCGGTTGCCCATCCGGTCGAGGGTGGAGACCGGGGCGTTATTGCGATTGTAGGTTACTCGGGTGACCGCACCCCGGCGGTCAATTCGGGCAACAGGATTTCCCCGGTCATCATACTCCGTCTCCCAGGATGCTCCGAGCGGGTCATAGCGACGGACGGGATTATCGTGGAGGTCGTACTCGGTGATGGAGACTCCACCCAGTTTATCGACCCTGTAGATCAACCGCCCATAGCGGTCATAATCCAGGCCCTCGGACGCCCCCCGGGGATCCCGAGTCTCAACGACAAGTCCCCGGCCATCATACCGGCTCTGTTGACGTGTTTCTTCCGATGTGCCCGCCGCGACAACCGTATTGGTCAGTCGTCCGTTACGGTCATACTCATACCGGGTTTCAGCACCGACCTCGTCGCGCTCGAGAACTTTTTGTCCGGCCCGGTCATACCCCATCTGCCTGTGTCCGCCCAGGGGATTCGTGATCCGGACACAGTTCCCGAAGTCATCGTAGTCGTACGTCGTTGTGTCTCCGCGCCGGTTACGGGTTTTGACAACATTTACGCCCCTGGCGTCATATTCGGCAACGTCGGTCGTTCCATCGGGATAGGTGGTGCGGGAAAGGTTTCCGAAACGGTCATACTCCATGCGGGAGACCCAACCGGCGGCATCCCGGGTCATGATCAGCCGCCCCTTCGGATCATACTCCATCCGGGTCACATGCCCCAGGGCGTCCCAGGTTCGAACCGGTTTACTGAAGACCGGATCATACTCGTATCGTCTCACATTTCCCTCGGGGTCAGTCCAGGCCGCCAGATTTCCCCGGTTGTCATAGGCAAACTGATGCACCGCACCGCCCTGTTCCATCGAGACCATATTGTGCGCCAGATCGTGAAAGATAAAGGTATCGGAAGGATCGCGGCCGGGGTCAAAATGGCGGTAGCACACCTTCAGAAGAAAGCCATCAATCCACACGTCTGCGGCATTCGTCCTGCCCGCCGGGAGCGAGATCATGGCCGTCAGATTACTGATGTCGGCCCAGGTCCACACCGCCTTGTCGCCTGTGACATCGAGTGCGACCCAGGTGGTATTGGTCGCCATCCAGTTGGTAAACATCATCCCGGCGGCAGACAGGCAAACCGTCTTGGTCGCGCGCCCCAATACTGAAAGGGAAACGCGCACAATGTCATTGCTCAAACCCGGGACACTGAAGTCCCAACCCGACACCGCGAGCACCTCGTTACTGGCCAGAGCCGGATGATGCGCCATGAGGCCATTGGTGACGCCCAGGGCGCACTCCGAATTCTCCCACAAGGAGGTTCGGCCCACGGTGACTGCGCCAGCCGCATGTTCGGCAATCAGATTGAACCCATCGCTCGTCTGATAGGTCAATTCGCCTTCCCGGACATAGATCTGACTGATGTCATTCGAGGCGTTGTACACAACACCCTGGATGCTCCTGGCCCCGGGCATGAAGGAGTAAGTCGTTCCCTTGAGATAAAGATAATCGACCTCATTGCTCAACCCCTGCACGACTTCGCCGTCGCGATACCGCCAGACCCGGTCAGGCATCCCGTTGGTGGTGGTGTAGTCACAGGACATGGCGTAACCCTCGGGATCCGTCCGACGGACAAGATTGTGCCGCAACTCGGGTTGCGAGTGAGCGCTGTCGTACTCATACCGCGTCACGGCGCCCAGAACGTTCGTCACGGCGACGAGCACGTCTCCTGAATAGGCATACCCGACCGACCGTCCGAGGTGGTCGGCCACTCCCACAACCCTCGCCTCCGGCAGACCGTTCTCATAACGCAAGGTCAAAGCCTGGCCAAGCGCATCGGCCATGTGCGCCAGGCGCCCCAGGGCGTCATAGTGGAACGTCAGGGTGTTCCCGCTGGCATCGGTCTTCCGCAAAAGCCGACCCTCGTTGGAGAATGCAAGCCGGGTCATGTTCCGGTTGAGGATCCAGTATTCGGTGTTCGTTTTGATGAATTCAAAGTTGGTTCCGGGCAGATATTTGAATTCACCGCTCGCATTCCGGGTGTAGGTGAGGCCCAGATGAAAGGAGTCCACCACCGCATCCATTTCGACGTTCTGCTTGTAGGTATCGAGTTGGAGTCGCGCCTGGACGGCATTGACATCGTCCCAGGTCCAGACGGGACGGTCTGCGGTGATGTCAACATAGTCATAATCATAGGCACGATGCCCCCAGGCGCTCGAATGACTCCCGCCTGCCGACAGTTTAAGGCGCACCCCATTTTGGGGATGTTCCCAGTCATACCCCGTGGCGCCGATCGAGGTCAGGTCAACCTGAAGGATTGTGGAAGGCCCGTCAGGAGGCTGAAATCCCCAGCCTCCCACGATCAGGGGCTGTAACGAGGCGATGGCCCCAAAATAGTGGGCGACGTTCCCGTAACCACCGGTGGCGTCAGGGGCGCCCGTGGCTTGCTCCCCCCGCTCCCAGCCCGGCGCACTCAGGCACACCCTGGCGTAGGCGCCGGTATAGGACACGTCCGGATAGATGGGGATGACGCCATCGGGCGTGACATAGTGAATCACCAGGTCGCCGGGAAACTCAAGGTGTTCGGCATGGTTCCAGGACCAGCCATAGCCGAATGGGCCGTCGGCTTCGCGCCTGCTGCGGTAGTTGCGGGATAGATCCAGCGCCAGTCCACGGGACTTCAGCGCCAGATCCACGGCCTCGCGCTGGATGAGTTCTCCCGTGGCCATATCGACAGGCGCCTCCTTAAACCGTTTAAGGGTGACGCCCGAGGGCGCCGCCTGCGGGGCCGAATGTGCCGTCGCCCAGGGTAAACACAGAAGCACACCCGCCACAAGACCAATCCGTTTCATCGAATTCATGTGTCCGTTACCGGCCCATTCTATTGGTGTAGGGTCCCATGGCCAGATCACCCTGCGGGGGAAGCCGTTGAATCACCGCCTCCTGGATGGTTGCCTGCCCACTGATCACAAGGTTGGTCAGGACAAGAGTCGCGCCGCTCAATTGCCCCTGAACACTGAGATTCGTCTTTACAGTCAAACTCCCATCAACCACTAATTCACCGCCTTGACACACGGCGGCCAGGCACAGAATCCCGAACAGGAGCCATCCTTCCCCCTCCAACTGAGCACGCCTCGTCCTGAACCGTCTCTTACTCATGTTTGCCTCCTTGATACCCTTGCCTTCATTCCTGATTTTCGGTTATTCACGGCCTCACCACAATTCGCCCAACCGGTCGTACCCTCACATCGCAGGAACCCAGACACAGTCCGGGTTCCACAAACACGGCGTTGCCGCTCATGGAAATCGTATCCCCCGGAAACACCCTGTGATGAACTGCTGTCAGATGTAATTTGGGCCCGTGCCCGCTACCCAACACGGCCGACAGGCCATCATTGGCATCATCCCCGATATCGGAATCGGCATAAAACACCACGGCGCGGTCGGCGGGATCGTGCGGATCGGTTCCACGAAGCCGTTCATCGCCATCCGAAACGCCGTCCGAATCGGAATCACAATCATGGTTTCCAAGACGGTAGAACACCGGGCCGACCGGCACGGTTCTGCTGTCGATCCACGAAAGCGCGTTGGTCGTCTCCGTGGAAAGTCCTGACGCCAGCACGCTCCAATGTCCCTCAAGAAGATTGGAACAGGACAGGATGTCGAGGCGATTGGTAAACAGACTCGGACAGACCAGGCGAAGCCGTATCCCCGCGCCGTCCGCCTCAATGCCCGAGACCCGGAGACCCTCCTCGTCGGCCGGGGCACGCCCCGCCAGAAGCATCACAACCACCACGTTCATGAGCCATTTCGCCACTCTGCACCACCCTCCCGAAGCATGATTCCTTCCACCGTGCTAGTAGCGCTTATATTAGAGTTACATTATTGATGCAACTAATTAATTATATTTTTCTATTAATTAATTAAATAGCCCTGGAATCACAAGAAGAAAGAGGGGGTCATTCCGAATGCGGTCGCGCGTTCCCGTTACCCGTGCTCAAGGATCTTGCGCAGGATCGAGGCAAGCGCCGTGATGGAGAACGGCTTCTGGATGAAATTGACGCCGTCCACCACCCCGCTGTTGACGACCACATTGGAGGGATAACTGGACATGAAGAGGCACTTCAGATTCGGACGGAACAGATGAATTTGGCGCGCCAACTCGGGGCCGTTCATGTCGGGCATGACCACATCCACGATCATGACATGAATCGCCTCCTTCGTCTCCCGAACCTTCTGAATGGCATCATGGGAACGACTCGACGCCAGCACCTGATACCCCAGCGTCTTGAGCATCTGCTGGGTCATGATCAGCACCGGCGGATCATCCTCCACGAGCAGGATGGTTTCCATCCGGCCCTTGGGCGTATCCGCCGCCGCCGACGGCCCGGTCTCCGACGCCTGCCCCTTTTGGCTGGGCAGATAAATCTTAAAGGTCGCTCCGCACCCCGGCTTGCTCTCCGCGCTGATGTAACCGTGATTCTGTTTCACAATCCCATAAACCGTGGACAACCCGAGGCCCGTGCCTTCGCCAACACCCTTGGTGGAGTAGAAGGGTTCAAAAATATGGGATAGCACATCCGCCGTCATCCCGACGCCAGTATCGTTGAAGGTCATCATGACATACTCGCCCGGATAGGCTCCGTCATGGTTGGCGCAATACGCCTGATCCAGAACCACGTTATCGGTTTCAATGGTGACCCGGCCATTGCCGGTGATCGCATCCCGGGCATTGACGCACAGGTTGCTGAGAATCTGGTCGATCTGGCTGGGATCAATCCTCACCGGCCACAACTCCGGCTTCGGCCGCCACTCCAGGGTAATATTCTCGCCGATCATCCGCCTGAGCATTCTGAGGGCGGAGTCCACGGCGGAATTCAAATCCAGGATTCTTGGCAACACCGTCTGTCTCCGGGCAAACGCCAGCAACTGACGGGTGAGATCGGCGGTGCGCAACGCGCTGGAACGGACTTCCTGAAGGTCGGCGTGCAGTTGCTGGGCGGGATCGACCTGGGCCAGCGCCATTTCCGTATATCCCAGGATGACCCCGAGCATGTTGTT
>CAYHEL010000038.1:0-11970 GCA_964355415.1 uncultured Verrucomicrobiota bacterium
CAAAGAAGGTCGCGCGTGAAACGGCACAGCAATCTAACGAATCGCTCATGATCGGCGAACAGTTCGCGGGGATAAATTTCGGCTCTTGTTAAGGGGATCTGGAACCATGCAAAATACCGTCAATCACTGGAAACAGGCGGCGATCATCACGCTCCTTATTGGCGTTGACCTGGCCGTCAGTCTGCCGATCATGGGAGGGACATATCGCCCGTTCACGTGGATGTCCATGGCCCCCGCGGGTGCGGCGTCCCTCTATCCCGTGATCCAGAATCTGACATTTACAGAAGGAAAACCCTCGTTGTCCGTCGAGATCGGAACCGGGTCAGCGGTGCTTCAGCGGAGCACCAATCTCCTGAATGCGACCGGCTGGGTCGATGTGGCCGCAACGCCGGCCAACGGGCAGGTGATCCAACTGACCGACACCAATCCCGTGACCCTTGGGGCATTCTACCGCGTGAAACGGATTTTCACCGGAGCGCCGTGAACCCTCCTCTCCAGGACATCGCCCTTATCGGCATGGCAGGACTCTATCCGGGGGCGGCCACCATGGGTCGGTTCTGGAATAACATCGTCGATAAGATTGAATCCGTTTCCGAGGCTCCGGCCAGTTGGAATGCCGGGCGATTTTACAACCCCGGCGCCGATGGCAAGGACAACACCCATACCTACTGCAGGCGGGGAGGGTTCATCGAGTCGTTCGCCGAGTTCGACCCGTTGGACTTCGGCATCATGCCCGGCTCTGTGGACGGGAGCGATCCCGGGCATTTTCTGACGTTACGGGTGGCGCGCGAGGCGCTCGCCGACGCCGGCTATGTCGATCGTCAGTTTGACCGCCAGCGCACCGGCGTGATCATCGGGCACGGCAGCTACCCGCACCGCGGCATGACGTCCAGCGGGGCCTATGGCGGAGTCGAACTGTTTATCGAATTGCTTCGGGAGGTGGTTCCCGAACTGCCCGCCGAGACTATGGAGACCCTCGTACGCCGGATCCAAAGCCGACTCCCGCCGTTCACCCCCGACACCTGTCCCGGCCTGATTTCCAACGTGCTCTCCGGCCGTATCGCCAACCGGCTGAACCTCATGGGCCCCAACTACCTGGTGGACGCCGCCTGTGCGTCCTCACTCATCGCCCTGGATGCGGGCATGCGGGAACTCGCGACCGGCCGGTGCGACATGATGCTCGTCGGCGGCGCGCAGGAAAACACCAATGCCGGGGTGTTTATCGTGTTCTCCATGCTGGGCGCCCTCTCGAAACGCGGCACGTTGCGCCCGTTCGACAAGAATGCCGACGGCACACTTCTGGGCGAAGGGATCGGGTTTGCGGTGATCAAGCGCCTGGCCGATGCCGAGCGCGACGGCGACCGCATTTACGCGGTGGTCAAAGGCATCGGACTCTCCAGCGACGGGCAGGGACAGGCCTTCCTGGTTCCCCGCCTGGAGGGGGAAGTGGCCGCCATGGAAAGGGCCTACGCGACAACCGGTCTGTCGCCCGCCACCATTGACCTGGTGGAGGCCCACGGCACCGGAACCGCAGTGGGCGACCGTACCGAGGTTCAGGCCATGACCCGGATTTTCGGCGAGCGGGACGGCCACCTGCCGCGCTGTGCGGTGGGTTCGGTAAAATCCATGATCAGTCACACCATTCCGGCCTCGGGCATGGCGAGTCTTTTCAAGACGGCGCTTTCGCTGTACCATAAAATGTTGCCGCCAACGTTGTGCGAGGAACCGAACCCCGAATTGGGCCTCGAGGCAAGCGCGCTCTATATCAATACCGACCTGAGACCCTGGATCAACGGCAAACCCCATCCCCGACGGGCGGGCGTCAGCGCCTTTGGTTTCGGCGGGATCAACACTCATGTGGTGTTGGAGGAGTATGCGCCCGACCGAACCGCCGACTCGCTCCTGCGCGATTGGCCATGCGAAGTGATCGTGGTGCGCGGTCTCTCACGCCTGGCCGTCCTGGAACAGGCGAAAACCCTGCGCCGGTCACTCGAAGAACACCCTGATGCCGCCCTCCGCGACATCGCCTTTAGCGTCAACGGATCGGGACAGACCGCGGCTCCACGTTGTCTGGCCATCGTGGCGGAGTCACCCCGTGACTTGATCGCGAAATTGGATGCCGCCGTGGCGGCGCTGGCGGATGCCGAACGGTCGGCCATTCAGGATCGCCGCGGCATCTACTATTTTGACCGCCCGCTGGCAAGGGAAGGGAAGCTCGCCTTTCTTTTGCCCGGAGAGGGGTCACAGTATGCGGGAATGCTCGGGGATCTCTGCCTCCATTTCGAGGAGGTTCGGCGTTGGTTCGACCGCCTTGACCGCGCCTTCGTCGAGCGCGGACGCGAGCCCCTGCCGAGTCAGATCGTGTTTCCCCAGCGGCATGTGACGCCCGCCGAACGCGAAACCGTGGAGGCGGCCCTGTGGAGCATGGAGTACGCGCTCCCGCTGGTCGCGACCGCAGACAGCGCCCTTTATCATCTGCTCTTGTTGCTGGGAGTGGATCCCCAGGCCATTGCCGGGCACAGCACGGCGCAGGATCTTGCGCTTGAGGCGGCTGCTTTCGCCGGGGACACGACTTCGGATAACGTCATGGATAAACCGGTGATCGAGGATCGCGTGATCGAACAATGGGTGCATGACCTTGTTCCTCCGGCGCGGCTTCTGTCCGTCGGCGCTTCGGATCCCGCGCGTATCGCGGCGCTGGCGCGGGAAAGCGGTGGGACGCTTTGCGTGGCGATGGACAACTGCCCCAACCAAGTCGTGTTGTGCGGCGATTCGGAAGCGATCAACGCGGCGCGCGCCACCCTCGAGGCCGAGGGCGCGTTGTGCCAGTTCCTGCCCTTTGACCGGGGTTACCACACCCCGATGTACCGTCCCATCTGCGACCGGCTCGAACAAACGGCGGGCTCCTACGAAGACCGGATCCCGAAGATCCCCGTTTACTGCACCACGACCGGCCGGCGTCTTCCCGAAACACCCTCTGAAATACGCCGGATCATGATCGACCAATGGGCCGAACCCATCCGGTTCCGCGAAACGATTGAAACCATGTACGCCGATGGCGTGCGCCTTTTTCTCGAAGTCGGCCCGCGTGGAAACCTCACCGGATTCGTGGATGACATCCTGGCGGGACAGGACTATGCGGCCATCCCCTGCGATCTGGCCTCGCGGAGCGGTTTGCTGCAACTCCACCACGCCCTCGCGCTTTTGTGCGCACACGGCGTTCCGGTGAACCTGGATCGCCTGTACTCGAGCCGACGCCCGGCGAAGGTGTTACTGAACGGCGAGGCGCCCTCCCCCGCCGTTCCCCCGCGCCGGCGTCCCTTGAAACTCAACATGGATATTCCCCTGATCACCCTCGACGACGCAGACCGGGCGACCCTGCGCGACTGCCTTGCCACCGCGCTCGGGGGATCGGCGTCAAATCCGGCCATCACGCCATCGGCGACGCCCGTCCCCGCCGGATCGCCGCTGATGCAAACCCACATCGACACACTGGATCGCATCCTGGCCACCCATGAGGAGATCATGCATGCCATGCTGTCGCAATCCGGCCCCGTCAAAAACTAATCAATTTTTCACGCCACGCTTTTCAACTCACAATGACGCGGGCGCAGGGTATGTGCCATCGAACGAACTAAAGGAGACACGGGGTCACGTTCACCAGCAAAGCCTGCCAGTCCCTGGATCGTTCCGGCCGGAGTGGCCGAGAGGCTGCTCCGGCGCTTTATTGCCTGCTCTTCAGCAAATCCCGAATCTCGGCAAGCAACTTTTCCTCCTGGGTTGGCCCGGGCACGGGGGCGGCGGCATCCTGTTTTCGGCGGATCGCGTTGATCCCCTTGACCAGCAGGAACACCGCCAGGGCCACAATGGCGAAGTCCACCACGGTATTGATAAACAGGCCATACTTGATTTCAACCGGTAACGCGGTGGAATTCAGGGGCGATTTCAGCACGATTGACAGTTTCGAGAAATCCATCCCTCCAACGGCCATGCCCAGCGGTGGCATCAACACATCGTTCACCACGGAATTGACAATTTTCCCAAACGCCGCGCCGATGATAATACCCACCGCCATATCGACCACATTACCCTTGATTGCAAACTCCCGGAATTCCTTGATCATGCTCATGATGGCTCCTTTCAGAATGATGGGCGCTATTTACCAAGTCCGCATCACGGCAACCAGTTATTTTTTGGGAGGCGGGGAACTCAGGCCAAACACAACACGGGATGTCGTGACCGTACTGACGCCCATGCGAATAAAGACAAATACCGCAATGAATTCAATGAGAAGGATCGCTTCCGGAGTCCACAACAGGGCAAGCCCCCGCAGGACATCCGGAGTAAGATCCGGCGCAACAGGCCATGCCATTCCCAGCAGGCCTGTGTAGGCGGCCCCGATCAGAGCCATGGCCTGGTAGGCTGTGATCCGCCCCGTCCCCCGGTAATCCGCCCTGAGAAATTCCGAGACAAACCTCCAGACCTGCGTGACCATGACCGGCAACACATAGGCCAGCAAGGGTCGGCCGCACAGGAATAACGCAACGCCAGCAAGGCCGGCACAACTTGAGACGGTGGCCGTCATGGCCTGCACGGGAATCAGGCGCTGCCCTTCAAGTCCGTGCGCATAGGAGGCTTTCTTCAGAGGCCCGTCGAAGGCGACGGTTCGGCGGCTGAACAGGTTCCACAACCAGGCCGGACAATCCGCGAGGGGGCGGCCATAGCAACAGCCGAAACTGATACAGGCCAACCGCCCGATTCCCTCGCCCAGCGCATAGGCGGGCGCCATCGCGCCCATCACGCACAAGATCGCCAGGGCGTTGCCCTCCGTCGGCAACGTGAGGCGCGACAGGCCCCAGACAAGCCAGGGACCGGCCACCATTCCGACAAAGGACGCGCCGCCAATTGTGAACCCGCGCCAATGACCCTCCACGAGTCGATTGATGATTTTGGAGGCGGGAACGGTCACCGCCAGAACCGCGAGAATGCACCACGCCAGGTGCGAAAGGGGCAACCCGACGGAACCAGGCAGGATGATCGCCACCGCCACGGCAACCGCCAACCCCAGTCCGTTGAACAGGCCGTAATAGGTCAGGTTTGTGCCACGCCAGGTGTCGTCTGCCTCCCTCTGCCGCGGCAACACCGCCAGTATCTGCCAGTGCTCACGGGGCAGGGCTTGAAAGGCCCACGCGAACAGAACCGTCAGGCATAATGCCATGATTCCCACAACGGCGATGACACTCATCCCGCTCCTCCCCGAACCGCATGGCCGATGATTGACCGAACGGCCACGTCGGTTTCCACAAGAGCGCGGCCCCATCCCTGATTGTAGCAACTCTGGATATCGGTGCGTTGAAGGTTCCTCACCAGATCCTCGCAGAACTGGATTCGTCCCGCCTGAAACAGGAGAACCACCGTGGAACTTCCAGGCCTGAACAGACTCTTCGGGCAGCCGCGCTCGAGAGGCATACCTACCCTCAATGACTGAGGATCGTCATATCGTTCCCGACTGTAACACTGCACAATGTCCCCGATCATCAGGGCCACAACCTCGATCATCGCCACCAACCCGGCCCGGGATCCTCCCGCCACGTCGGTATCGATCACCGTCACCGTCCGCCGGTTCTTGGAGAAGGGCGTGGCCTGGGCGACGACGACGGCGGGGTGGCAGGACTGAAACCCCCCGTCGATTTCATAAAGATCCCGCACGATCCCGGTCACGGGCGCATGGTTGCGATGGTATTTATCCGGGGTCAGCCTCAAGACCGCAAAATCGCCGTCCCGAAACGCAGTCTGCCACCCGGGTTTGTCCTCGCCCAACAACTCCTCGTAACGAAAGAATTTATCCTTGAGGCGCACGGTGGAGGTCTGTTGAAACGAACCCAGCACAAGGCGGGCATCCGATGGCGAAAGGATCGCGCGGGGATCCGGTTCCATGGGTCTGGTATCCCAGTAGCGGATCTTACGCTCAAAAGCTTTCCGGGCCGTATCCAGGGATTCCAACGGGTCGGCGCACTCCGTGAAGTCCACTCCGCATGTCGAGGCCAGCCGCTCACGCATTCGTTGCGGATTCACGGGACGGAGATCAAAACGCAATACTCCCAGAAGATGGGTCAGGCGGGCCGAGGTGAGCGCCCGGTACAGCCACCCGGCATCCTCCCGAACCCGCGAATAGAGAAACGAGACGACCGGGTCGCCGCAGAACGCCTCGGTCACAACCCGCGACGTTCCCCGCTCCACATACTGGTGCGCCTTCATGAGTGGCCCCCATTGAGTTCACAGTGGCGGCGGATGACGAGTAAGGTCAGATGAATAAGTTTCACCAACACCGACTGCGACACCTTTCCTTCCAGCACGGTTCCGCGCACCGCCTCCAGAAATGAGGTTGGCTCTTCCCCGTTCAACACGGAGCGTAGCACGGTTCCATAGGCCTCCTGCCCGGCGGCCTCGCCCACCATCAGTTCTTTCAGGTCTCGGGCAAACAGATCCATCGCCTCGCCGACAAAATTCCTGAGTTGCGTGTTCCGGTAATACTGTTCTGTCGCCGTGTTGAAGGTCGCGGAAGAAACCTTGAGCGGCGCCGAGGTTCCGGCCTCCTTGAGAATTCCCTTGAGAATCGAACCCAGCGCCGACCCTTCGCCGGAGGGCTCGGCCCGCCGCTTCAAATCCTGCATCATGGGGCCCAGACCCAGCGACTCGATCAGGCCCGCCGCATCGCTCTCGAGAACCGCCACCAGCGCGCGCCGGTACTCGTCATTGTAAACCCGGGTACACCCCGCATAGCGCTGGCTGTCACGCGTGCGGGCCGTCCGGTTGATGATCTTCAGAAGAAACCGGTTCGGCGTCCGAACGCCGACAAAAAAAGTGGGGATCCCGATGGCCGCTCCAAAAAACACCTGACGCCGCTCGCTCTCAACCTCCGGCGTGTCGGGAATGTCCGCATGGGTCACCGCGCCGGTCAAAACGTACTGGTAGGCCAGCGCGGTAATCAACCGCTGCAAGTCCGTTGCCGCGGACATATCCCGGGTCAGGCTCGCGAACTGACTGTAGTGGCGCCCCTCGAAACCGCAAAATCCCATGCGGGCAAACAGACGCTGGCGATACAGGGAATAGAAAGACATTCTCGTGTCAAACACACCCATTTCGGCGAGATCCCGCTTGAGCCGCTCATCGTTGCCAACGGTTCCGTCCAGCGCGGGACTGTTGTCCGTGCTGAGAGGGGAGACCAGGTAGTCAATCAGACGCTGATCCGGCACCCAGTCGCCACGCAAGCCCAGAACCGTTCCCAGAAACCGATCCAGGGTGCGCGGACCGAAAGGGGTCAGGGGGATTCCGAAACATTTGAGATCGGCCTTTCCCTTCCATCGCCGCCACAGCATGCGCAGGTGAGTAAAGTCCAGTTCGTGAGGCAGAAAACCCAACACCGTCTCCGGATGAAAATCACGGAAATCGAAGCGATGGGGCGCCGCCGTATAGGTTCCAACGAAGAGCGGGAGGAAATGCTCGACGATCTTGACAACGAGGTCGCCGACCGCCTTCTCGTCATCCGTCGTGAACTCCCCGCCTCCTCCGGCCATGAGCGCCGTCAGGCGTCGGCTTCCCAGACTGATATGCGTTCCGTTGTTGGCCAGACTGGTGTTTGAAACCGTCGGCAACGTCATCAGATCCATGGCCAGGATGCCGGATTCGCGCAATTTGGACATGGTGTTGAGGCGGCTGCGCGAGAGCACCTCGTGACACAGGATCATATAATGGTGCTTGGTTTCCCCGCGATCCCACCCCGACAGGCACGGACTCATGAACAGATCGCGATAGAAGGAGTCCGGCACCAGTTCATTCAACTGTTTCTGGCGCATCGGGGTGGTCGGCGCCAGACAGGCCAGCGTTTCCTGCCCCCGCGCTCTCAGTTCAAACTTCTCATTCCCGTACATCGTCAGGAATTGCACCAGCAGAAAGCGACGCAACGTCTCCTCCGCCAGCGAGCGGCCCAGGCCGGGCTCCTCGCCTGACCCCACCGTGTGAAATGAAAATGTCTCCGGCGAGGTGTTATCATTGAGAAAATGCTGCATCAGCCGTTCGCCCGTTTCCCGTATCGCAGGATGGGGTTCCCGCCCGAAACTGATCGCGTCGGCGAGGGCCAGTTTCAACAGATAACTCACGGGGATACGAACGCACCTGACGCCGTTGCGCTGAACCTCGAAGCGACCGGCATCGGTTCGGCGGGCGCCCCGTTCCCGCTTGTCGGCATAAAGATCCCCCTCAAACACGTCCCGCGCATACGGCGTCATGAGGTCGGCCGGAAAATACACCCAACTGTTCTCCCACGCGGACTCCTGGTTCTCCGAAAGGAAATCCTCGATGCCCCTCACCTGACTTTTTGACGCATCCCCGGCGGCGGCGCGACGCAGGAGGTTCTTGAAGTAATTGGACTCCTCCACCGAGCGCGCCAAGTCAACCTGCTCGCGTGGACCGGTTACCACGGTCAACAGTTCGTTCTCCGCGCCCGCCGTGGTGTCCCCTCTCCCGAAGGGCAGAGTCTCAGCCAGGCGGTCACCCGTCCCGCCCACCCCCAGTACGCGGCAGAGTCGTTCGTGATCCACGCGGACACGTTCCCGGCTCGCAACCGGAACACGCTGGCTGTTTTCAGCCGGTACCCAATCCGTTATTTTACCCATCCCGCCTCCTGATATAAAGACTCTAGCGCTTGTCCATTGGCTGACTGTTTGGGAATGATGAGGAACCTGTTAAGCGTGTTCAGGGGGATTGGGCGCAGATATTGGTGAGTGAGCACTGAAGCGATCCCATAAACAAGGCGTATTCGCCTGACAACGGCAACATGGAATACTCCAAACTCATACCGGCCAGTTTCCTGAGTTCCGGATCCTGCGTTTCCAGCGCGAAATCGCGAAAGGGAACGCACCACATCGAAAAACTCTCGTTCAGGGTGGCGCTTCGCTCCTCGGGGCGAACCTCCGCATACAAGGCAACCAATTTCTTCGAAAGAACCGGGACGGACAGGCTACCCTTCGTCATCTTGAGTACAAACGTTCGGACGGTGCCTTCCACGTTGAAGTGCACCTTGTTCGCCCCGACCCGCTCCAGGATGGAGTGATCATGGTAGGAGGCAAAGAGGGATCGAAGCACATCGGCGACTTCCGTGCTCTGCCTGGCGAGGTCGGCCCTGTTTGCGAGATTCGTCTCAACGGCGCCCGTCGTCAGATCGTGGCGCCGGTAGATCAGGTCGCCGGATTCAAAATCGTAAAGCTCCCTGTATTTCATGACCCGGACTTTCCCGAAAAACGGCTTGATCACTTCATCGTTTTGTTTGGCGTAGGTGATGATCTTCAAATCCGGCATCGTCATCACGGATAAGGTTCGCTTGAACAGTTTCACGCTCCCATCACCGGTTCGGGGCGAGGACACCTGAAAATCGATCATGCAGGCGGGACGCCACTCATTCGAGGGACTGCAGCGCCAGAAGCCCTCGGTGGCTTTAATCGTGGCGCCGGCGACACGTTTCAAACGAATATGCAACAGGGCGTAACTGACATCGTAACTCATGACAGCCGTGGGTTTGCCGGATCGGAATCGACCCGTCACGTCTGTAAATAAGCTCGCGTCACCCCCTTCTCCGGCCTGGACGGCCATCGCCGAGACCCCCATTGCCAGAACGGCAAGGAGTCGCATCCCCGCCATGATGCAATACTGTCCATAACCTTGTCTTAAGTTGCCCACGCACCCCACGCTACAGCGGATGCGTTAGCAAACGATGACAGGTATGTTAGATCATCATTTCAACACGGTCTTGAACCGATGCCGCCCCGCTTCGACACGCACCGGGTGATGCGTTCCCGGCAATCGTACGGCGGCGGTGGTGTTCGGCGGTACGGTCACGTCGGCATCCCATTCTCCTGTAAGCCTTTCTGCTCTCCCGCCAGGTATGTCCACTCGCGGTAACGGGCTGAAGCCTCCCCCCACTCCGGCGTCATCTCCCCTTCCCTCATCACCCTGCATATCCCTGCCCGCGCCAAGGACGAACCACCCATCGCCTCTCCATATCCACAAAACATCCGCCGCGTGTATTCCCCTTTCAGCGCTTCCGCCGCATCCTGATTCCCGCTCGCCCTCAACTGCGCCAGATGCCCCGGCACCATCTCCACCACCGTACGGTTATACAGGAACCCCATCCGCCGCGCCAACTCACCATTCGTAATCTCCTGCCGTTCAGGAACATACAAATGAACATGCCAGTGGTTGGATAGCACCGCGTACGTCCGCACCTCGCACCCGCTGAATCCTTCCACCGCCCTTAACGTCTTGCGGATGCGTTCCCGCTCTCCCTCATCAAACACAAAACGCCTATCCACCACCCTCGACATGATGTGGTAATAGGCGGGTCCATCCTCCACTATCCTGGCTCTTCGCATGGGTTCTCCCTGCCTGTCGGGCGTTATTCATCGCCCCATGCTCATATAACGAACTAGTTAGTGTTTATATTGTAGACTATTTTAACTGTTAGCCTGTCCCCGGTCTTCCCGTCTTCCCTGTAAAGTGTTCTAAATGTTGACTTGCTAGCTTATAGTGGAAATGCGATACTAAAAACATGAAAGCTTCTTTTACATATTGGAAAGAATCAGATGGTCGTTACCTTGGTTATCTCAACGACTACCCTGATCATTGGACGCAAGGTGAAACACTCGAAGACTTGAAGTCCCACCTGCGTGATCTCATTGATGTTTTTGGCGCCGAGGAGATCCCGGGTATTCGCAAGGTGGAGGAACTAGTGTACGCATGAAGCGACTCGATCTCGTAAGGCGTTTGGAAGAACAGGGATGTGTTTTGCTCCGGCACGGTAGCCGACACGATATTTACCACAATCCCATCACCGGACACTCTGAGCCACTGCCTCGGCATCGCGAGATTAACGAGATGCTCGCAAAACGAATTCTTTCGCGCTTAAGTCCAGCGCGAAATGATTAATCGGAAAGAAGACAAACCCCGGCACTTCTACGAAACTGTATTCGAAATGACCATACGTTACTGGACTTGAAATGTTTCCTCTCTTGCACGGCGGGTCGTCAAACTTCAAAGGAATGACTGTCTCTTGACCGGTATCGCCATCACGCCACTTGACTTCAGTCCTACGGGCAAGCACGAGAATGACACGTGGTTTGAGAACGCGAACGATATTCTCCTTTTCCACACGTGGGATGATCCGCAGTTGTCACACATGGAAACATCATCAACACGATGTCCCAACCAAGTGCCGGAGACTGTTGGCACTAACGCGCCAAATTCTCAGCGCTGACGTTGGACTACATTCGGGTCTTGAACCGATGCCGCCCCGCTTCGACACGCACCGGGTGATGCGTTCCCGGCAATCGTACGGCGGCGGTGGTGTTCGGCGGTACGGTCACGTCGAGCGTGAACTCTCCGCCCGCGAGGCGCCAGCGGCTTTCCGCAACGCCGTACATCGTCTGTAAGGTTGCCCGGGCCTGCGTCAATCCTCCGCCCGGTTGCGGCTGGATCAGGATGTGCTTGTAACCGGGCTGCGCGGGATCAATCTGCAATCCGGCCACCACGGCGTACAACCATGCGCCAATCGCACCATACGCGTAGTGGTTGAACGAGTTCATGCCGACATCCTGGAAACCCTTGTCATGCGTCCACCCGTCCCATCTCTCCCAGATCGTCGTCGCCCCCTGCGTCACGGCGTAGAGCCACGACGGCCACTGTTTCTGAAAAAGCAACCGGTAGGCGATATCCAGGCGGCCGTTGTCCGACAACACCCACGGCAGATAGGAACTGCCGACAAACCCGACACTCAACTTGTCACCGCGCTGCTCGATATCGCGCACGAGATTGGCCAGGGCCACCGGTCGCAACTTGGCCGGCAGGAGATTGAAGTGCAACGCAAGCACGTTGCAGGTCTGGCTGCCGTTTCCGACCAGACCGGCCGGGGTCACAAAC
>CAYHEL010000039.1:0-11913 GCA_964355415.1 uncultured Verrucomicrobiota bacterium
AGTGGGCGAGACCCCAACTACCCAGGATCAACGCCAGGATCAGCGCAGGGGCAAAGGCGAGCACCAGTATCTCCCGGCGCCTCTCAGAACGCTCACTATGAGAATCGGACATTTACTTCTTCTTTCCGTCTCCCTCAACCTTGTCGACCTTCGCCTTCTTCTCGTCTCCAGCGTGGCAACCACATCCAGGACCACAGCCGTCATTGCTCTTGGCGATCGACTCCTTCAGTAATGCCCAAATGCCCTTCTTCTTACCATTGTCTTTCAGTGTATCGTTCATCTCCAGCCTCCATTTAGAATATTCTCCGACACAGTGATTCCATGCTTTCACCGCAGATCTCTTTCAGCCGTTTCCCATCAGCGGCAATACGATCCGTACCTTCCAATTCTTTAAACAACATCGCGACCATCTTGCCCGTGGTTGGAGCGTGGAAGTCGCGGGACAACCGGTAATACATCCAGCGCCCTTCCTTCCGGCTCTCCACCAAACGAGCGGCGCGCAGGATCGACAGATGTTTCGACACCGTGGATGGAGCCAACTCCAACAGTGCAATCAGTTGACAGACACACAACTCCCCCCCCCTGAGTGCGCACAACGCCCTCAACCGGGTTTCATCGCCCAACGCCTTCAGTACATCCAGTTGATCCCGCATGGTCAAGCCTCCAACCGTCTGGCAAATCAATACTTCGTTATATGGCGAAATATAACAGATCAGAATATAGCGTCAATGAATTTATCCATGATTGTGCCCAGGGATCTGCTCAGGAGGCGAATCTGGGGCGATCAAATGGGTGTCCCCCAT
Organism: uncultured Verrucomicrobiota bacterium; assembly: GCA_964355415.1. GTDB lineage: Bacteria > Verrucomicrobiota > Kiritimatiellia > CAIKKV01 > CAITUY01 > JAABPW01. Next base: position 804 of record CAYHEL010000039.1, read on the forward strand.
CCGTGTTAAGTCTGGCGAGAAAGGCGGCAGGAGAGATTATCGGAATACCATGGATACTGTGTTTCGGAAAGTGACGGACGTTCCCTGTTATGATCGGAACCTGCAGACTCAGGGCGGCCTCAAGAAAGAGTATGTCATCGGGGTCAGGCAGGACGTCTTTAAGACTCACTGGTACAAACGGAGCAAAAACCGCCCGCGACCTGATGGCGTCAAGCAAAGGATGAATTCTACCCTTGGAAAACCGGAATTTCGGGCGGCATAAAACCTCTTCATACTCTGCCAGGATACTGTCGGTGACCACCGGCTGACAGTGACCGTCAAGTATTGCATTAAGCAGTTTGCCCGGCGCACCATTAGGCGCAAGCACACCTGAGATCACAACATTGGTATCAAACACGGCGGCAATCATGGAATGGATCGGCGGGGATTCCGGCGGACTTCACGCGCCGATCGAATTTCAGCATTGATCTCATCAAGCGTCAGCTCTGACGTTCCGTTGCGGCGACTCGCGGTTCGCAGATCCGAGAGCGCCAGACGAGCGCGCGCCAGACGGATGGCTTCTGCCAGTTGATCGGGATTCTCCCCATCAACGAGATCGACCAGCATGGCCATGGGTTTCCCATTATTCGTCACAATGGCCGTCCCGTACACAGCGAGCGTTTCCCGCACCAGCTTGGGAGCTTTCAGATCTTTGACTGCCAGGTAATTCATAAGGACATAGTAATCTGATAATCAGGTGATTGTCGAGACCAAAGCACTCGACAACATCATCCGTATCGTCTTGTTGAAAATGAGTTTTTACGTTGAAACTCAGTTGTCTTTATATCATCATGGCTACGTATCATGCTACCAACAACAGGAAATGCCAGCGGCCGACCGCCGACGTTCCGGGACGTTCCGGCCATGGTGAAGGTCCACTTGACCCATGGAGTGGGCAAGAAGCAATTCGGTTATTGGATCGCGGTGAGTGCAATAATCGGCCTGGCTCTTTGGTTTCGGATTGCCCTTTTCAGCGCCGGTTGTGCGAACATGCCGGCGACGGATGACGAATGCATCATCGCCCTTCAGGCGAAACAGATTGCCCGCGGCGAATTTTCCCTCCTGATGCTTGCCCAGCCGTATTTATTTCCCCTCGAAGCTTACCTGATGGCCCCCTTTGTAAATCTGCTCCCCCGCACCGCGTTCGGGGCCAGAATAATGGCCTTTGGCTTCGGACTTGTTTCGTTGTATTTGGGCTGGCTGATTCTTCGTCGCTGGGGCCGGTTGCCAGTGATATGGCCAGGAATCCTTCTCCTGTTGGTCGGTTCGCCATTTCTCATGATTCTCCAGTATGGCTTGGCCCTACCCGGATACCCGTCCTTGATCCTGTTGTCCACACTGATGGTGTGGATGGTCCAGCGGAATATGGAGACTGCCGAGTATTCGCGCAGGACGGCCTTTGTAGTGGGACTTCTCGGGGGCTTGGCCTGTAGCGTGACCATGCTGGCCATGCCCGTGCTGGTGATGGCGGGGGCAATGATCGGACTTCATTCAAACTGGCGTGTGGCAAAATGGACAATTCCGCTGGTTATGATGGGAGCCTTCGTGGGATTGGCGCCGCATTGGCTTGCCCAGGTTCTGTATGGCGGAGCAGGCTCGGACATCTTCCGCATGGATACCTGGAAGGACGCGCTGGAGAGTCTTGTGACCCCGACGCTTTCCATGACCGTACCCGGAGTGCTCGGGTTGGGATGCCCCGTGGTGCCGGGCAGTCTGGATCGGGTGGATGGTTTTCTAATAAAAGCATCCACCTATGGGTGGGTGTGGCTCCTTTCTCTGATTGGGGTAACCCTGAAGGCGCTCGCCGTCGGATGGCCCCGGTGGCGGCAGGATCGGTGGCTCTCCCTGGATGCCGGCCTGGTATTTGTCGGCGTGTCGTGGATGTGTCTGATCATGTTTCTTTTCAGTTCCCGCTCCGGGGCGGCTAGCTACCGCTATCTGACGTTGATCGCCTGGGCATGGCCATTTCTCATCGCTTACGGGTATGCTCATTCGGGACGAATCATACGTGTGGCAATCGGAGCCTTGACGGTACTGGTGCTGGTGGTCAACCTTCACAATGCGGATGGTTTATTGAAACGTTGGCGCGATCCCGCCTTTACCCAGCAGCTCAAGGCCCATGACTTGGCTCCGGTTATCCGATACCTGGACTCGCGAGGCATCCGGCACGCTTACTCCACTTATGCCGACACTTACCGCATCACCTTTGCAACGGATGAACGCATCATGTGTGCCCAGTTATACAACGAACGGTTTCCCTCATGGCCGTTGCCCTACAAGACAACCGTGGTTGATCCGGCAACGAATGTAGCGTATGTGCTCTCGGAAGACAATCGGTTCACGGGCTCCCTGTTTGAGCGGGATCTGGCTTCGGCCAAGGTCGCGTGCCGGGTGGAATCTTGTGGTAACTTCAAAGTGTATACGGATTTCGTGACTTCCATAAGAACGCCGGACACCATGAGAACGCCGGACACTATGCTTTTTTCCCACGCAGACGCCAGTCACAGTCCCGATAAGATGGTTGACCGGATCAATGATCCGACCCAGTTTTGGCGTTCTGAGGGAGCCTTGCAACAGACCGGCATGTGGGTGTCGGTAGAATGGTTTGAACCTCGCCAAGTGGGGCATGTTCTTCTAAGCCATGGTTTTTTTGTGCAGGATTGTCCCGATGCGGTTCATGTCTACTATAAAACAAAAGAGACGTGGGAGAAATTGCCAGATCCCCTGGCGTGTTTATCGGTTCCCTTCATGTTCTCCAACGGGCATCCGGTGTATGGCGGTGAAATGACTCGCCTGGATTTCCCATTTTTCGTCAAAACCACCGGGCTCAAATTGGAAATAGCGACTCCACGGATACATCGGGCCTGGACAATCTATCAAATCAGTATTGCCCCATAGGTGTTTGGCATGTCGGGGGGGGGTATTCATGTGGCTGCCTCATTTTTCGACACGAGTAACGATTTTGCTGGAGCATCCATTCTCTTATTCAAAAGGGAATACAGAGTAGGCAGCACGATCAGCGTCAAGAGTGTTGAGGTGATCAGTCCGCCCATTACGACCACGGCCAACGGCTTCTGGATGTCCGCTCCGGAACCGGTCGCATAGAGCATGGGGAGATGCCCGATAAAGCTGGTCAACGCCGTCATCAAGAGGGGCCTGAACCTTAATTCGCAACCTTCGCGTACCGTTTCGGACACCGAGCGTCCCTGTTCGCGCAGTTGCCTGAAGAAGGCCACCAGAATTACCCCATTCTGAACAGCAATACCCAGCAGCACAATAAACGCAACCGCGGCCGAGACCGAGAGCGGTATCCGGAATGCCACTACCGCGATAACGCCCCCAATTAGAGCAAACGGTAAATTCAGGAGCACTAGAAGTGAGTTACTGACGGAGTCAAGCGCCAGATAGAGAAACACCAATATAAGGATCAATGCAACCGGTAATACCAGTGAAAGTTGACGCATCGCCCGCTGTTGATTCTCAAACTGTCCACCATAATCCACAAAGTACCCCTCCGGGAGCTCTTTGATGATCGACGCAATGCCTGCCTGCACATCCTGCACAAAACCACCCAGATCCCGGCCACGCACATTGGCCTCAACCACGACCCGCCTGATCCCATTCTCGCGACTTATCTGGGCCGGGGCTTCGACCATTTCAATCTTCGCAAGCTGTTCGAGCGGGACGCGGACGCCATTCGACGCCCGAATGAGCAGCCGTTCAATTTGCGGGATATCCGCTCGTGCGGCTTCCGGGTACCGAACGACGATGGCAAAGCGGCGCTGCCCCTCAATGAGGGTTCCGGCCACTTTACCGGCCACTGCCGTTTCAATCGCCTCGTTCACGTCCGCGACATTAATGCCGTAACGCGCCACGGCATTTCTATCAATGAGCACATTGATTTGGCTCATGCCCGATATCTGCTCAATCTTGACATCCTCCGCACCTTCAACGGCCTGCATGGCGGGCGCTATTTTATCCGCAAACTGCTTGAGCACCTCAAGATCCGGCCCGAACACCTTAACCGCCAGGTCGCTTTTCACGCCGGAAATAAGCTCATTAACCCGCAACGCGATGGGTTGCGAAAAGGAATACCGAACCCCGGGAATCACTGACAAATCCTTTTCGATCGCGGCCACAAGTTCTGTCTTGTTGCGGGCGCTTTTCCACTGATGACGCGGCTTTAGCATGATGAAAACATCCGTCTGCTCTGGACCCATTGGATCCTCGGATATTTCCGCCCTTCCCGTTTTGCTGATCACAGTGGAAATCTCAGGGAACTTCTGTAACCGTTGCTCCATTAACGTGGCTACTTTCACGGATCCGTCCAGCGAGGCATTGGGCAGCCGTACCACATTGATGGCAATGGCGCCCTCATCCAGTTGCGGCATGAATTCTGTCCCGATCAACGGCACCAGCGCCACGGCAGACACCAAGACGGCGACGGCGACCCCCAAGGTGATGGCGGGCCGTCTAATGGCACGATCCAACACTCTTAAATACCAGGCATGGAAACGGCGGATAAACGTGAACTCCTTTTCCGGCGCCATGTTCAGCACCGAAGCCGCTATAACCGGAATGACTGTTAGAGCCACGGACAGTGATACTAGCAGCGCAATCAACATCGTGAATGCCATCGGCGCAAACATTTTGCCTTCGATTCCCTGCAACGTGAACAACGGCACCAGAATAACCACAATGATGAGAATCGAGAAGGCAACGGGCCGAGCCACCTCGACGACGGCGCCCACCACACGCTGCCGCTTGTCAACGCCTCCACTTCTGTTGGCAAGATGGCGTCGTATATTCTCCACTACCACGATGGATGCATCCACCACCATGCCTACGGAAAAGGCCAGTCCGCCAAGACTCATAAGATTCGAACTCAACCCCGTCCAACCCATGATAATGAAGCTGACAAGGAACGTAAACGGCAGCGAGAACACCACAACCAGCGCCGTTCGCAGTTCAGCGACGAACAGAAACAGCACGAGAATCACGAAAATGCCGCCTTCCAGCGTGGCTTCGACAACGGTGCTGATACACGCATCAATCAACGAGGTGCGGTCGTAGAATACATTCACTCGGACCCCCTCCGGCAAAGCGCCATCCAGTTTTCCGATGGCCGTCTTTACGCGACTGACCACATCTTGTGAGTTCTCGCCTTTAAGCATGATGATCATGCCTGCGACAACTTCTCCTTTTCCGTCCCGGGTGACGGCCCCCTGGCGCGGTTCCGATCCAATGGTGATGTCAGCAACGTCTCTCAAAAAAACGGGAGTCCCGTCTTGCGCCGTCAACACGATGCCGCCGATATCTGGTAGATCCTTCAATAACCCGACGCCACGCAAATAAAACTGTTCCCATCCACGAACCATGATGCCGCCCGCCGCGTTGGCATTATTTCTTTCGACCGCCTCAACGACCTCATTCGCCGTCAACCCATATTTCAGCAACTTTTCCGGTGATACGAGAACGTGATACTGCTTCACATTCCCGCCGAAGCTGTTAACCTCATTGACCCCTGCCGTGGGCTTCAGCCTAGGGGCGATGAGCCAGTCTTGAATGGTGCGAAGCTCCATGGCATCATGCTTCCCACTTTCGACCGTGTACTGCAGAATTTCTCCCAGGCCGGTGCTGATCGGCCCCAATTCGGGATCAACCCCCGTCGGCAACCGCTCGCGGGCTATGGCAAGACGCTCCGCAACGATCTGGCGAGTCCAATATGTATCAACTCCATCCTCGAATATGATCACAACCTGTGATAGTTCAGCCTTGGACAACGACCTGACCTGTTTTACTTTAGGCAACCCCCCCATGACTTGCTCGATCGGGTAGCTTACCCGTTCTTCGACGTCGACCGCCGCCAGACCCGGCGCCTTGGTGAGAATCATCACCTGAACGTTGGTAACATCGGGGAAAGCATCGATAGGAAGTTGCTTCCAGGCATACATCCCCAGGGCCGTCAGCAGAACCGTCCCAAGGATGATCAGTAACCTCTGGTGAAGAATGATCCGTATGAATTTATCAAACATGGCACTATACCCTTTCGTTAGTCGGCGCAGCCGGCTCCCATTTTTTCGCGCAACACGTCTGACTTGAGCAGGAATGCACCGTCCGTCACAACCGTATCGCCGGATTGGAGTCCTTCAAGAATTTCGACCAGACCTAGGAATTCGCGGCCTTTGCGAATATCCTGTCGGATATAAAAATCATTCTTCCAGTGTTTAAAAACAAAGGACTTTCCCTCGTCCGAGAATACCGCCCCTCGTGGTGTCGCCAGAACCTCCTCCGAAGTATTGGCGCCCAGGACTATCGTGGCGTCACAGAACATTCCTGGACGCAGCAGAAAACCTGGGTTTGTGATCGTGGCCCGAACTTTCACCGTACGGGTTTGCTCGCTCATGGTGGCCCCCACATAATCCAGCATCCCACTGAATCGCTGACCGGGGAAAGCGGCCACCTTGATCTCAACAGCAACCTGCCCGCGTGATTCGGCAGCGAGAAGTGGCGCTAGATCCCGGGCATGCGCGGTGGCCCACACCCATACCGAGGATAGATCGGCCACCATCATTAGATCTTTACCTCGATCAGCCACCTCGCCGATCACCGCATGCTTTTCAATGATCGTTCCCGAAGCGGGTGCGCGAATCGTCAGAATCCCTTTGCTTACCCCATGCGAGGGATCACGGGCTCGCGCCAAATCCTCATCCGTCAGCCCTAACACATGCAGCATCTGTTCGGACGCCTTGAGGTCCGTCCGATGCTGCTCAAACGCCATCCGGGCGTTGATCATATCCTGCTCGGACCCTACCTTCTGCTCTTTGAGCCGGGTTTCCCGGGCGAGAACCTTCTCGGACAGTTCGCTGAGAGTTTGATTGCGCTCATAATCCGTCAGAGCCTTGCCAAGTTCCACACTGGCAAGTGTGAGCAGGGGATCGCCTGCTTTTACGCGTTTCCCGATGTCCCCGGACACGGTCTCAATAATGCCAGCGATGCGGGGACTGATGTGGACGGTTGAATTTTCGTTCAGCGCCACTTCCCCGGTTGTAGCCAACCTATCCGAAATCTTCGTCCTCGACACGGTTTGAGTCTGAGCGACCCCAGCACCATTCGCCATCTTCATGATGCTGGCGTCTAATTTCACGACACCTGCTTCATATCGGCATTCGTCACACTGATAGATTGGTATCTTGTGCTCGCATTCCACGGACACGCGCTCATCAAGGGAAGCTGTAGCAGGGAAGACTGATTTCGCAGCGTGCCCATGACCATCATCGCGTCCATGAGCTTCTTTAACGTCCGCTACAGACGGTGCGGAAGCCTTGTCGGCCTTTCCCGCACCACACCCGTCATCTTTTCCGCATCCGTCCGTCTTGTCCAACCCATAACTGCTGGATATCGTCAATACAGCCAGTAGAGATATGAGCCCGTTTGTTATCGTTCGTTTTTCGGTATTCATTTGTTTACTCCTCCTTAAGAATTCTCTTTATTGTATTGTATTCAGTGGTTTTCCGGTCAACCTTTCCACCTCTGCCGCAGCCTTGTGATAGGCCGCCAGAACATCCAGGTACCGGGATTTCGCTTCGCCCAGTGTTCGTTGCGTATCCAACACCTCCAAATATCCGAACTTTCCGCCCCGATATCCTGTTTGCGCCGCATCGAATGCCTGTTGGGCGCCAGGAAGCAGTTCCTCCTTGGTAGTGAGCGCCTCTGCGCGTGCCATCGCGAGCCGGTTGTGGGCTTCAACCAGTTCCGTGGCCGCACGCAACCGGGCGGCCCGTTGTTCATAGTCCGCACGGGTTGCCTGATGTGACGCCGCGAGGATTCCACCGGCGTTGCGGTTGAACACCGGGAGAGGCAGCGACAGTCCGGCGATATAGGCGTGGGATCCGTCCTCCTCGAAGCGTCTGACACCGGCATTGATGCTGACATCGGGAATACGTTCAGACTTGGCCACAGCCAACGATTTACGGCTCAAAGCCGCTTCTTCATTCCAGCGCGCAACGTCCGGCGTGGTGTCGAGTGCGGCCGAGAGCGTTTCAAGCGATGGCACGTCTTTGATTGCGTCCAAATTGCCACCGGCCTCCTTGAACACAGGCATGGTTCCGCCCCATGTGGCCGCAAGGCGTTGACGCGCCGTATCCAGTTCCCGTTTGGCCCGATCCCGGGCAACTCGGGCGGAGGCCACCTCGACGCCCGCCTTGACTTCCTCAAGAGGCGGGACTTTCCCCGCCTGCACCCGTTTGGCGGCCGCGATACGCACATCATCGGCCACGGTCAGCAGGGACTCCGCCAACGCCAATTGTCCCTGGGCAAGAAGCACATCGACATACGCTTTCTTGGTCAAAACGAGTACATCCAGGCGTTTCACTTCAAAATCCCAGCCTGCCAGCCGTGCTTCCGTCTCAGCCACAGCCCGGCGTTTGCTCCGCTTCCCGCCCCATTCCACAGTTTGACTCAGGAGGGCCGTTGTTTGCGCCCCCTTGTATCCTTTGCGCGTCCCCGAGCCTCCGAACTCCTCCGCATTTAGCTCAAGGGTTGGATTCTGCCATGCTCCGGCTTGTTGCGCGTTCCCTTCTGCCGCCCGAACGCCATACGACGAGCCCATCAATTCGGGACTGTGCATGACCGCCCATTCCAACGTCCGGCGGATCGTAAGAACTCCTTCTGGTTCGTGTTGAAACTGGGCGTGGGTCATTTGCGTTTCCGGTACAATCTGGTCACGCTGGATCGGTATATCCCGGCCCATCGGCCGCATGGCGGGCCATGCCTTCCCGTCATTCGTCTCCGAATTCCCCACCAGCCCCGTCCCGATCACCGCGAGTGTGAGCAGGGTGCGGATACAGGGGTGTTGATCATTCAATTTCTGATTCATATATCTCCTAGTATGCGTTTCATGATTCCTCCAATTGAAATAACAAATGGAAATGTCCGACCTGATTCCAGGGGGGACTAGAGTCTATCCGGCAGGACGACCGACTCGGAAGTCGGCACCGTGGACAAAGACAAAAGGGGGCGAAGCGCCCTCAGCAAGAAATCGGAGGCCTGAAAATATCCGACGGCAGCAAGGCCACCGTGCAGGAAACATCATGAGGAACCAATCCTGTCATGATCCGGATCGCCAGTCCACTGACATCATGACCGGCCAGCAATGGCACGGCATGGCAAACACAGGAACAACCCTCATCCCCCGCACGGCACTCGAAGTCATCGCATGCCGCCTCGGCCGCCAGTGGAGCCACCAGCGCAAATAACACACACAAAACCATGATTCGTCTGAAGATGCCCTGCATGCTGGTGCACTATAACGCAATCCCCAGCCTCCTGTCAACGTGCCGTGAATTCGCGGAAATCTTGCGCACGATAAACCGGTATCAATAAAGTTGACTTAAATAGACTCGGCCTTACTCTTTCAGAGAACCAAAGGGAAATAAGCAGAACGCCATGGCATCACTCGACATCAAATCCATCAAGGGGCTTTCTGAAGCGGAAGCCGCCAGGCGACTGGGCGCGGAAGGCTATAACGAGCTACCCCAGAGCAAACCGCGTAGTATTTTCGCCATTGCCCTGGAAGTGGTCAAGGAGCCGATGTTCCTCCTGTTGGTCGCCTGCGGCGTCATCTACCTGGCGCTCGGAGATTTTCAGGAATCCCTGATGCTCATGGGGTTTGTGTTCGTGGTGATGGGAATCACCCTCTACCAGGAACGAAAAACCGAGCGGGCACTCGAGGCGCTCCGTGATCTCTCCAGCCCGCGCGCCTCCGTGATCCGCGACGGCGAGCAGAAGAAGATCGCCGGACGGGAGGTGGTGCGCGGTGACATCATTTTGATTCAGGAAGGCGACCGTGTCCCCGCAGACGCCATCCTGTTCTCCTCCATGAGCCTCTCTGTGGATGAGTCTCTGCTCACCGGTGAATCCGTGCCGGTCCACAAAATCATGTCCGACGCCCCGGTCGACAACCTCGCCATGGCCCGCCCCGGCGGCGATGAAACCCCGTTCCTGTATTCCGGCACTCTCGTTGTTCAGGGACAAGGGGTGGCGGAAATCAAGGGCACCGGACTGAAGACCGAGATCGGCAAAATCGGCAAGGCCCTCAACAGTCTGGAACAGGAGGAAACCCTGCTCCAAAAGGAAACCGGACGCATGGTCCGCCGCCTCGCCATCGTCGGGTTGTCCCTTTGCGCCCTCGTTGTCGTGGTGTATGGCCTGACGCGAGGAGACTGGCTTCAGGGCGTTCTGGCCGGCATCACGCTGGCCATGGCGACCCTGCCCGAGGAATTCCCGGTGGTCCTCACGATCTTCCTCGCCTTGGGCGCCTGGAGAATGTCCAAGAAACGGGTCCTGGCGCGGCGGGTTCCGGCCATCGAAACCCTGGGCTCGGCCACGGTGCTTTGCACGGACAAGACCGGCACGCTTACCATGAACCGGATGACCGTCGAGCAACTCTATGTCAATGGAGCCTTCTGTGACTTGAGGAAACTGGGATCAACACCCCTTTCCGAGAATTTCCATGAACTGGTTGAGTATGGAATCCTCGCCAGCCAGCGTAATCCCTTTGATCCCATGGAAAAGGCCATCCATGAGGTCGGAGTAAAGTTCCTGGCCAAGACGGAACATATTCATGAGGACTGGGAACTGCTTCGCGAATATCCCCTCTCCCGGGAGATGCTGGCCATTTCCCAGGTCTGGAAATCCAGGACCAACGATGAATTCATGATCGCGGCCAAGGGGGCGCCGGAAGCGATTGCCGACCTCTGTCATTTGACGGCGGAAGCGAAGACCGCACTAGCCGGGCGGATCGATCAATTGGCCCGGGATGGCTACCGTGTGCTGGGGGTGGCAAGGGCGCGGTTCAAACCGACGGCCCTGCCGGACAAGCAACATGATTTCGACTTTGAGTTTATCGGCTTGCTTGGGTTGGCGGATCCCATCCGCCCCACCGTCCCGGCCGCCATTGCAGAATGTCATCAGGCAGGTATCCGGGTCGTCATGATCACGGGCGACTACCCCGTCACCGCCCGCAATATCGCCAAACAGATCAACCTGGCGGAAGGCGACCTTATCACCG
>CAYHEL010000040.1:0-11701 GCA_964355415.1 uncultured Verrucomicrobiota bacterium
CCGACGCCCTCGCCGCCTTCCACATGTGCACTCGCCTTGAGGGCATCATCCCGGGACGGACTGCTGGGTATTGCCTCTGCCGCCGCTTCCTGACGACGCCGCCACCCTTCATTGCGCGGATCGAGTTTCTGGAGAACGCGCACCAGCTTCTGAAGCATGCCCATCGGGAAGGCGCCCGACCCGCAGGCGGGATCCAGCGCCTTGAAGTGGTCAATAGCATCAATCAGTTTCTCCACCTCGGCCGCTTTGAAGTCATGCCCGTCATCTTCCCAAGAGAGCAATCGCTCCAGTCGTTTCTCGATATCGACCGTGGGTATGCAGGGTTTGAGATACACGATCAACGCCTGATCCACCATCCAGTCCACCACCACGCGGGGCGTGTAAAATGAACCTGTCGCCTTGCGCGCAACGGAGCCGGTCTCGGGGTTGTAGGCCGCCAGGAGGTTCTCAAATACATGGCCAAGAAGTTCGGGATCAAGCGCGACATCTTGTTCAAAGGGCGTATTCTCGGTCAGCGTGAAGTTGTAGCGGTTCAGGATTTCCAATACCGGCCGGACATGCTCGCGCTTCCGCGAATCATCGCCGTAAGACTTGGACAGATCCACCGCCTGCTCAGCGCCGAAGAAAAGGAAGTTGGGCAGTTTGGGCTGCTTCTTCGGGTCATTGGAGAACCCATCAATCCTGACCTCGACGGTGTGCAGTGAATCGCCCTGCTGGACCCGGTCATCGAGACACTCGAACAGACCCCCGTTCAGGAAGGGAATGCCGCGTAACTGGCCCGCCAGCGCTTCCGGGTCACGAAGCATGCGAACATGCCGCCAGAGTTGGTGCACCATATGGTCGTCGCTACGCTTGCCGTCACCTTCATCAATAAACCGGCGTCGCGGCTCCGCGGCGGGTGCATCCATCTCGGTATTCAATGTGGCAAAGAACAGGTTCTGGAGAAGGGCCGGGTAATATGTGCAACTGTCCGGCGATGGATCCTTCAAAAGCCCATGGATCCACTGTGGATCAAACAGGCAACCGGGAACCAGCCCCTCCCCGGTGCCGGGATTGCGCTTCTCGCGCAGGAACCAGCAGAAGATCAACCGAGTAAGAAGCCGGATCAACATGAGTGAAGGCTTGCCATCGGCGTCCAGGGGCGCGTCTTTGGGAAACACGGCATGGTCACGTGCCCAGAAGTACCAGTTTGCGATTTCCTCGTAGAAATCCCGGGTCACTTTCTCGACATCAAAGGCATCATCATGGCGGCTTTGAATGGTCAGCGCCGGGATACCGAACAATTCACCGCCGATGGAGGCAAGATCCAGCATCTGTAGCCGCTCCGCAGCCGTCCGAAGCCCCTCGCCCGGCGCCACCGTGATACGTCGAAAATACCGCCGCTTCGCCGCCTGGGCGTCATATTTGACGTTCAGGAAATGCCACCGGGAACGGTCTTTGTTGGAGAAAACAAACAGGGCGTAGGGGTGTTCGCCCAGTAACTGGCTGACTACCGGCCGTTCCAGGCCGCGGGAGAGGGTGTCCGAATCCAGTCGGCAATAGATGACATGGAAAGCGTCGTCTTCACCGCCACTGGCGAACAGGACGGGTTCCCCTTCAAGCGCCTTCTTCGCCGGCGCCGGCCAATCCCGGACACCAAGAGGCTTGTTCTGCCGCTGGTAGTTGAGTTCCTGCCAAAATAGGGATTTCAGTCCGTCCAAATCGCGGAGATTCTGGAGAATCGTCAGGACTGTTTGCTTTCGCTCAACCTGTGCCATTGGCTCTCATTCCTATCCCGCTGTTGCCGGACACTCCCCGCCGTTCCAGTGTGCCGACCGTGTGGCCTGAACTCTGTCAAACGCAAGCCATCCGTTCAACATTAAACCGGCGTCACCGGAGCAGGTTCAGTTTCCGGTGTCGGCGGGGTCGGCTCGACAGGAACAGGAACGACGACGGGTTCGGAGACCGGATTGGACACTTCAGGTTCAGTGCCGCCGGGGACGGCGGCTACTACAGAAGAGTCCGGTGTCAACTCCGGCGCAGGTGTCGCCGGAGGACTGGCGGCATGCCCGGTAGCCATCTCGCGGGCGGCGCTACTCGGCGCATAACTCAGTTGGCGGATCACGGCTTCCACTCGCTGGTGGGTTGCCAGACAGATGCCAACCTTGTCAGCCAGACCGTTGGCCACCAGGGAAACAGTGGTTTTTGAGACCCCTGCCTCAGCAGCAACATCCCGAATTCTAACACCCGACTTTATCCGTATCTTTGACATCTAAACCGGTTTAGATCATGCTTTTGGAACAAATGAAGAGGAAATTTTGTAACAATATTCGAGCGAATAACCGCTTTACACCTTCTTGTGCTTCCAGCGCCCGGTGAGGAACCAGCCGCCGACCATCACGCCGTTGGCGACCATGGCGATGGCTATCGACCACCAAATGCCATGGGTGGCGGGGACAACATGACGGGCCATGATGATGGCCAGGGGAACCTGGAGTCCCCACAGCCCGATGATGGTGGTGACCATCGGGGCCACCGTGTCACCGGCGCCTTGAAGGGCCCGCCCCAAAATGATGGAGAGTGAGACAAAGACATGGGGGAACGAGGCGATCCAGAGATAGTCCCGCCCGATGCGCACGACCTCGGGATTCGCATCGAACACCCGGATCAACGGGGCGGCAAACACCGTAAGCACAATGGCGCTGACCAGCAGGATCACGGCCCCCAGCCCCGTCGCCATCCACGCCACCCGCTGGGCCCGATCCGGCCTTTGGGCGCCGAGGTTCTGTCCCACAATCGCCCCGGCGGCGTTGCCCAGCACAAAGGCCGGCATCATCGCCATCATGTGGAACCGCACGCCAATTCCATAGGCCGCCACCGCCGCCGTCCCGCACCCGGCCACAATCCGCATCAACACCACACTCATCAGGCTGCGCGAGAGCATCTGGCCGGAACTGGGAATACCAATCTTCATCAATCGCCAGGCAGGTTCCAACCTGAACTTCCAAGCCGCCAGCGTGACCCGCACCCCGCTTTTACCCTTGGCCAGCGCATTTAAGACAATCACCACACCCACCATCTGCGCCAGCACCATCGCCAGAGCCGCCCCCTCCACACCCATGCGGGGCATCCCCAGCAACCCGAAGATGAAAACCGGATCGAGAATCAAATTGAGCACCGTGGTCAAAACCATGGCGTACATCGGGATGACCGTGTTTCCCGACGCCTGGAGAATGCTGTTCCCGATAAACAGAAGAAACACCGTGAAACAACCCAGAAAGGAAATACCCAGATACTGCGTACCCAGCCGCGCAACCTCCCCGGTTGCCCCCTGCAGGCGGCAGATGTCGCCCGCCCAATACCAGCCGGCAATCCCAGCCACGATGCCGCACATCAACGACACCACCAGCGACTGCCCGCCCGCCTCGGCCGCCTCGGCAGGCAACCCCGCCCCCATACTCCGCGACACCACGGCCACGGTTCCCGTCGCCAGCCCCATCACCACGGGGAACAGCATCATCAGAACCGTTCCGCTCATCGCCAGCGCCGCGACCGAATCGGAACCCAGCCGTCCCACCCAGAAAAGACCGATCACGCTCTGAAGGTTCTGTAGCGTGGTGCTGATGAACATCGGGCCCGCCAGGCTCATCAGTCCTTTCCAGATGGAGCCGGTTGTCAGCAGTTGCACATTCGAGGAGGGTGCGCTCATGCCGGATCCACCGGCGCCGCCGAACCCGAAACGTGTTTCGCCTTCCATTCCATCTGCCGGGCCACACCCATGAGGATGTTCACGTCATCGGTGGTGAGGGGCGTCCGGGAAAAAATACGTCGTATTCCCAGCATCATATGATCCGCCTGCTGGTCGTTCATGAATCCGATTTCCAGAAGCATCTCCCGCCACATCCTGAACATGTGCTCGCGGGTCTTCGTGGGGCATTCCGGTGATTTTTCGACGGTGGGCTCGAATATCCCCGATGCCACGAACACCTCGTAGCAACACACCATCACCGCCTGCGCCAGGTTGAGGGAAGGGTACTCCAGCGACGAGGGAATCTGAATGAGGTTCGTGCAGATGGCCAGTTCCTCGTTGGTCAGCCCGCTGTTCTCGCGGCCGAAAACCAGAGCCACCTTGTTGGCGGAGGCGGACTCCAGAACTGCGGGGGCCCACTCCCGGGGTGTCTTGACATGCTGGCGGTACAAGCCGGGGCGAACGGTGGTTCCCATGACCAATCCGCAATCCCCCACCGCCTCATCCAAGGTTGCCACCACGCGTCGATTTTCCAGAATGGCATCCGCCGCGACGGCCATCATCCGCGCCTCGGCATAATTCAGGGTTTCAGCGGGCGATACCAGGGTCAACTCCGACAAACCCATGTTTGCCATGGCCCGGCAAACGGATCCCACATTCCCGCCGTAGAGCGGACCCACGAGGACAATCCTGACGTTTCGCAAAGTCATCGCCGAAAACCGGCCCGCGTCACAGAATCGTCTTCTTGGTCAGTTTGATCAGAACCTTCCAGAGTTTCTCCGGGCTATCCTCCGCCATCAGCGTCTTGCGCGCCTCGGCGTCGGAGAAGGTCTCCGCCAGCCCCGCGAGCAGTTTCAAATAAAACGCACTGGCCGCCGTCGGGATAACCATGAAGAAAATGATTTTAGTCAGACCCTTGTCGTGCCCGTCGAACTTGATGCCCTTGGGACTGATCCCCAGCCCGAGGGTCAATCCGCCCCCTTCGACGCCGCGAACATGCGGGAACGCAAGTCCATGATCCAGCGCCGTACTGACAATCGCCTCGCGTTTCAGGGCCGCTTCGACCAGTTTTCCGGCGTCATCCACAAAACTCGACTCCTGCATCTTCGAGGCCAGTTCCCGGATCGCCTCCTCACGCGTTGTCGACGCCAACCGCGGAATCATCAGCGAGGATGCCGAGAACCGGGCGATCCCCACCTTGCGGGGTTCCGACCGGCGGGGGGCTTTCCCGACATTGCGGGGCAACCCCTCCTCAAAATAAAGCAGTCGCGTGCAAATGGGGCACACTTGAAGCTGGTCTGAAACCTTGACCTGCTGAACGTGACTGGTCGGCAGGCGCATTCCACACCCGGTGCAAATCCCATTCGTCATCGGCACGATGATGATGGAATCCCGCTTTTGCATCCGCACCATCAGGGCCTGAACATCAGGCGAAAGTTGGGAGGTCAGATCCGCCACTGAGGCGTCCAACTCATCAAGGCGATGGCCGTGCCTGTAGGCTTTTTGTTCGGCGCGTATCAACGAAAGTTCCTGCAACTGTATCAAATGATTAATCTTGGGATGCACAAAACGCCAGTCCTTTCAATGTGAGTCCGAAAAAACAACGGGCCAATTATGGAATGAAACCTCCGACCCGTCAATCACTGATCCATATTCAATAAACGCCACGGTGGTGGATCGGCGGCTCGCGAGTCGGGGCGGCGTCCCCGTCAGGTGTCGATCAAACTGGTTACCCGGAGGCGGCGTTTGACCTCGGCCACGGTCATCCGGTCTTTGGGCCGCGCGGTCACCGTCACGGCTTCTTTACCGGCGCAGTGGAAAAAATTGTCCGAGAAACGGCAGTCGGCGCCATCCAGTTCCAACCGTACCCACAGGGCCGGATGCCGGGCATGCAACGTGATGCGGAAGGCCTCGTCGTGCGCGGCCACGATCCAGGTCAGGCCGGGATCCTTCAAATCGAGATGTTTGGGCTTGCAGAAGGTATTGAGACTCCGACTGATCACCCTCTTGCCGTCAAGCACTTCACCCCATACCAGCAGGCCGTGTTCGGGTACCCCGGTCAGGATCGCGGAACAGTCAAGTGTATGAACCGCCCTATTGGTCTGACTGGCAACGCTCGCGGTTCCCCTCGCCATCGCCAACACTTTCCCACGTGTATCCGTGGCCCGTAACCGCCAGACCAACTTGCGTCCGACGGGTTCGTGGTTGGAGATATGCAAGGTCATGGTTTTGGCATGGGCATCCTCCAGGAGACTTGCCATGACGGGCGCGAAGAAACGCCTGGCCAGATAATGCAGGGCCTTCCAACGGCCGAACACGTCGATACTGGACCATGAAGCGCAGGGCCAGATGTCGTTGATCTGCCAGTAGATAATTCCCATCATGCGCGGCTGTAGACGTCGGCCATGTTCCGTTGCATATTGGACGCACAAGGCCTGGGTGAGCTGGCTCATCCAGAGTGTATTGGCAAAGTCTTTTGGAAAACGGAACCAATCCAGCAGGTACGCGAAGATGGTCTTGTTTCCCAGGCCCCCGCCGGACCGCTGATGCCAATCCATGATCCTGCTGGTCAGGTTGCGGTCCCCGGGCTCGGTATACTGCGCGACCGTGCGCGGCTCGGGAAAACTCTGGAACCCGAATTCGCTCATGAATCGGTGGTTCCAGTTACGCTGGTGTTCGAAGGATTTCCCACCAAACCAGACATCCCAACAATGGGCATCGCCGGAGGCGGCATCGTTGAAGTTGGCGCGGTCACCCCTGGGGGTGTGCGGACTGCACGGCCAGTAGGGACGTTGCGGATCCAGTTCACGGCACAAATCCGGCAGCATCACATCAAACAGGCGGCTGTAGTCGGCCCAACTCATGCTGGACTCGTTCCATCCCTTGATGGTGACCAGACCCTGCTCGATCTCGTTGTTACCGCACCACAGGGCAATCGAGGGATGGTGGCGGATCCTGGCGATATTCTGCCTGACCTCGACCGCCACGTTGGCCATGAAGTCGCGGTCGAAGGATGGATAGGTTGAACAGGCGAACATGAAATCATGCCAGATGCACAAACCCAATTCGTCGCACAGGTCGTAGAAATCCTCCTGCTCATAAATCCCGCCGCCCCACAAACGGATAAAATTCATATTGGCCTCCGCGGCCGAACCGAGGAGATCGGCATAGCGGGCCCGGGTCACGCGTGGCAGGTAGTAATCGGCCGGAACCCAATTGGCGCCCTTCGCGAAAAAGGGGCGGCCGTTGATCTCGAACTGGAAACTCTCGCCCCATTCATCGGCGTGCCGGTCGAGAACCAGGTCGCGCAAACCCACCCTCCGCGTCCATCGATCCAACTCGCGCCCCGCTTCATCACGCAACACGGCCGTCACATGATACAGGGGTTGGCCGCCCATGCCGCGGGGCCACCACAGGCGCGGCTTGGGCACTCCCATCACGCCCCTGCCGGATCCGTTCGCATCCAGATCCACGGCGATGGCGCCGACCGATTTCGCGCCGATGGACAGATCCAAATCCACCGTGAGACCGACTTGGGCGCCCCCCGTCTGTTCGGCCGTCAGGGCGATTTCAAGATCCACAGCCACCGTCTTCCCCCGCCGGTGATGCTGAAGAATCTTCATATCCGATAGACGGGCCCGGCTGATACCCACCAGGGAAATGGGCCGCCAGATGCCGCAGGTGGCAACCTTGGGGCCCCAATCCCAGCCGAAGGAGCAGGCCATTTTCCGAAGCCAACTCTTGCCGAAAAACGTCGGGTCGTAGCGGTTCCAACCCGGCAGACTGAAGGCGTGATCCTTGGCGGCCATCACCGGAAGAATCGAGGGAAAGGTAATGCGGATGTGATTGTTTCCGGCCGACAATAAGGCCTTCACATCGGCTTCCCAGATCCGGTACATGTTATCGGCGTCGATCACGACGGCGCCGTTGACAACCACCGTGGCCAGGGTATCGAGTCCTTCGCAACGCAGCACCACGCGATCCTGCTCCAGCAGGTCTGACGGAACCGAGAAGGTTCGCTCGTACACCCAGTCGTGGGCAAGGGGCGCCTGATGCAAGGTTTCGTTGTCGCGCCAATTCAGGTCGGGTAGATCGCCCTTGGCCAGAAGGTCAAGGTGAACACACCCCGGCACGGTGGCTGGCAAACGTTTACCGCCCGGGGTCTTGCCAACCGTCCAGGCGCCATCCAGGGAAAATTTTATCATAGGATCCTTTCACCCTCCATGACGTCGATCCAAACCATGTCGCGTTACCTCACGGTGCCATCGTCATGTTCATCCCGGATACGGACGGCCATGATTTTGAAAAACTTCTTCATGTCAACGACCGTGCCGATGGAGAACCAGACCATGGTCACGACGGCAATGACTCCGGGGATGATAATCCCGATGGAGAGCCATAACACCGCCCACCCGTGTTTGCCGAGACGAAGTCCCTCCGCGATGGACGGCGCATAGCCTGCAAGATCCAGGAGGCGGGGCATGCCAAATTGCCAGAAGACCATAAACACGACGAGACCGACCATGACCATGGCATAACTGAAAATCAGGATCGCGATCAACCGATCCGACCAGGTGAAATGCTCGTCAATCCCAATCAGCCTCCTGAACAACGGCTGCCGCTTCGCGGGCTCATCCACATCCTCGTGGCCCCGTGCCAGCCGATTTTTGATGTCGTAGGGCGTGACGCAGGTGAGCCACGAAACCGCAACGTAGGTGAGAATGCAGAACACACTGACAAAGAAACTCAGCCAGAATCCCGACGAAATCGCCGCCGGGAAACCCGCGTGGAGAAGCATCGTCTTGGTATTCCACCAGTTATTACTGATGGTCACCGTGGCGAGGGAGAGCGGAAGCCCCAGAAGCATGGCCGACCACGCCCCCTGTACGGTTCCGCGCTTCCAATACAGTCCCCCGATCAGAATCGCCCCGGCCCCGCCATTGTAGATCGCTCCCGTTACCGACCACCAGATCCAGATGGGGGTGGACAGAGGCAGAACCAGCGAAATACAGAACGCCAGCGCCGCCACGCCGATGGCTCCCAGCCGGAGCACCGTCATATGCTGTGCCTGCGAGAACGGTTTCCGTCTGAACGGCATCACGCAGTCCTGCACGAATACCGAACTCCACGAGATGATATGATTTCCGTCGCCCGCAATGAGTCCCATGATCATGACCGCCAGAAGAAGCCCCTTGACCCCCATGGGCAACATATCCGCCAGCGCCATAAACGGCGCCTGCTGTCTCTGGCGCTGATAGTCCTCGCTCTTCAGGGGCGCCCCGGCGGTATTCTTGAGCGAACGGCCCTCGAACCACGCCTGGCTACCCACCGGGGTGGCGTCGGAAACCGTGGGCGCCTGTTTGCCGGATGGGGTCGGCACGGCCGCGATCCTGGCCTTGAGCGGTTTAGCCTGGTCGGCGAAATCCGGATGCCGGAGGTACGTCAGGGAGCCAATGGCAAAGACCAACAACATGAGCCCTCTGGCATAGTTTCGCCACGAACCCAGAATGCCCGCCATTCGTCCTTCATGCGGCGTCAGCGCGGAGCTCCTGAATCCGTGCCCGCCTTGCCAGGCGCCGCACAGGTATGCGGTGCCGAACATGCCGAGTAGAACGGCGTAGAAATTGAAATCCTTGACTTCAAAAGCGTCAAACGGATCGATCGGACTATGTTGGGGCGCAATGGCCATCAGGGCCGCCCCTCCCTGATTCATGGCCGCCGGCACGATCCCGGTCATCACATCCACCATCTGTTGCCACGACACCATGCTGAAGATCACTCCGATGATCACCAGGTAAGCCAGATGCGAAAAGATGCCCTCCGCACAGTCGGTGATCATGAGCGTCACCTGTCCCCCGAAACAGATCATGGTCAGCGTCACCGAGAGGTAGGACAACATGATGGCCACGTTGGTGGAAACCGCAAACCCCCAGAGCGTGAAACTGTCCGGCAAGCCCAGGAACGCCTTGAAAAAAAGACAGGATGCCAGGGGAAAGACGGCGTAGTTAAGGGCGCCTGCAACAAAGATGACGTACCCGATGAACAACCTGAACCGCCGACTGTACCGTTCCTCAAAAAACTGCGCCAAGGTCAACACGCGGGTCTGCCGGTACCGATAGGTGACGAACCCGGTGATCGCAAGGATCAGGATGATGGGGGTGACCAGGCTGTCCCAGAACAGCGCCACGAACCCGGTCAGCATGTATTTTTCAACATTTCCAACCGTATTGGTCACCCCTGCCCCGGCTTCGCCGCTGGCGCTGGTCAGCAGATACCGGCCTGCGCAACGGCCGGCCGAGATATAGTCCGCCACTCCTCTCACAAATCGCTGGGTGTAGTACGCCAAACCCAAAACGCCGAGAAGCGGAACCACCACCACAACCCAATCAATCCACTGCATGTGAAGCCTCCCAGAAATTCTTTGCCTCATTCCGGCCTGATCCGGATGATCCTAACATCCCAAGTCGCCCCGCGATCACAAGTCGGGAACAATGACCGAAAACACCGGCAGGAACAAGGCTAAACAGGGGGGATTCGGGTGCAAGGGCGCATATGAGCTCCGGGTGCAACATGAATCATTTCCGCAGGACTTATCCTCAGACACACTGCGGAACGAGAATGAGTCGCCAGCAGAACTCACAAAGAAATGATTTAAGGACGCTGAAGTTCGATGCGATAGAACCGGCTCGTGCGGGGGCCACTGGTGGCATCAGTCCATTGCATTATCACCTGCCCATTGGTTGCCTCCCACGGACCGTTTGTCAACGGCCAGAGGCTGGATGACAATGCCTCTGTCGCCATGACTCTATACCCTCGTCCTGACACCACCGGCCAGGACAGGGCGAAGCCATTCGTCTGGCTTCCCGTCCCATCCAGGAATTTCAGCACACTAGCCTTGTTGGTTGGGTCGGTGCCGCACCAATACTCCTGAAGATCGCTCATACCATCCCCATCGGTATCATTCGTCAACACCAGTGACTTTCCGGAGAAATACAGTTGCTCCCAGACATCCGCGACACCATTCCAGTTGGTATCCATCGGCGCCATCCAAATGGTGCCCAGATTGGTAACCGCTCCTGGCAGCAGGTTTCGGATTGCCCCAGACACCATGTTGTTAGAATAACCCGACGCCGTCACCGCCAGATCCCAGTCCACAGTCGGCAGCCAGATGTTGGTCGGAAACACCCCGTCTGCTCCGCTGTGCCACAGGCTTTCGTAAGTGGCATTGTTGGGGAAGCCGTCATAGACCAGGTTGGAAATAGACCCGCTTCGCGCCCGAAATTCCAGTTTCGCGCCCGCCGTCCATGCCCCCGTCATGCGATCCCTGACTACACCATCGACCCGCCCCATCGGCACGAACTGAAATACGACACTCTGCCAGGCATGGTCTTTGACAACCGTATTCTTGGGATTGCCATAGTATGACATCGGATTATCCACCTGCCCGGCCAGCAGAGGACTTTCCTCAACCACATACCCTGCTATCGCCGGCACCGTAACAGTATGAGTTCCAGAGGGCAGACTCAGCACCACGCTGTTGGATCCGTTAAGAGCCTGTGGTGCACCGCCATCCACCACCACACTCGCACCCGGCGGGGAATGGCTGCCGTTGAGTTTATCAACCACCACCACCAGCAAGCCGCCGCCTCCCACGGTAACTGACACCGAAATATCATAGTCGCTGCCAAGCCCCCATGCCGCAGGGTTCAGCGGGGTGATTCGAACGCAATAGAACCCGTCGGGAAGTTCCGGCTGGGTGGCAAAATTTACCCCGATGGTTTTCGCCGTCCCGGGACCCGGCGGCCCGTAATCCACCAGGTCCACGTTCGTCAACGTCCCATCGGCATATTCATAAAACAACTCCAGCCTCACGTTGGAATTCGTTCCCTGCTGGGCAACATTGACTGCATACACGTCATGGCCTGCACCCCGGATAGCATAGAACCGAACCCAGTCCTCATCATCGACTGAATG
>CAYHEL010000041.1:0-11668 GCA_964355415.1 uncultured Verrucomicrobiota bacterium
AGAAAGCCAAAGAGGCGTCAAATTTATCATTTAAGGGCTGACCCCGATCTCGCCGCGTCGCCCCTGTGCACGGTCCGGCAACTGCGGGTGGATGTGTTCTCCTGTCACCTTGTTCTCCCTTTTAAGATGGGTGCCCCACCTCTCCTCATCTGAACTCACAGTGAAGCGATCTTGACAATATACAATGATTGTATGTACCTTGCTGATAGAAAGTGAGGCCATGATGCAGACAACCACGGTAAACATTTCCTTTCAGGGGAGTCTTTTGTCCGAGATCGACCGGCTTGCTCACGCTGAATCAAGGTCGAGATCTGAACTGCTGAGAGAAGCCGCCAGGCTCTATATTGACCGCAAGCGGCGCTGGGACAAGCTTTTCGCCTACGGCAAAAGCGTCGTTGCGCGAGGGTCACTCACGGAGGCGGATGTTTTGGCAGAGATTCAGGCTCATCGCCAGCAGAAGGCCGCCAAGCGATGAAGCGGGATCGGATTGTTTTGGACACGAATGTCCTGATATCCGCACTTCTTTTCAATGGCCCCCCTCGCGCAGTCCTGGAGCTTGTCATCGGTGGTTCGGTCTATTGTTCCCTGTCCCTTGTCATCTTGGACGAACTTCGCAACGTTCTCGAGCGTCCCAAGTTCAGATTTTCACCGGAGCAAGCATTCCAAGTCGTCGAGGAATTGCATGCGGTTTGCGATATTGTTAATCCGGCCATTCAGGTCAATATTGTCACCGCTGATCCGAAAGACAACCTGATCTTGGAGTGTGCCCTGGAATCGAAGGCTGACATGATTGTTTCAGGAGACCAACACCTGTTGGCGATAGTCGAGTTCAGGGGTATTCAGATTGTTTCTCCATCGGGTTATCTCAAGGCAATCACGTCTCCTCGTGCCAACGATATCCATTACCTGAAGGAATGACACGATGGAAAAATCCCTGTTTGTGTTCCTCAGGAATCATAGGGTGCTGGCCGTGCTGCTGGTGGCTATAGGCTTGGCTTGCACGCTGTATCCCCGGTTTAATCGGCAGGATCCCTCCTTCATTCAGCCCCTGGTCGGAACGGGCAGGGGCGAGGTACAAATCGACATGAAACATTATTTGAACCTGGTCGGCTATTTCAGGGGGACGCAGGCGTTGGAGTCGGTAGCGCCACCGTTTGCGTACAGACCTCTGGTGCCGTGGATGATTGGTATGGCGTCAGGACTCGCCTTGTTTGGTTATTCTTTTGTGTCGGCCTATGCCGACGGGCGATTTGTCTGGACCGCCTATCCCTTCATGATCGGGTTGTCCTTGCAGTATTTCCGGAATACGATGAATTCGGGGGTGGAGGGTGAGCCGGTGTTTGATGACCGCATGACCAAGGCGGGGCAGCGAGGTAACGATGAATACGTTTCATAATGCATTACGAAAAATCTATTACCGATTATTTGATCCGCTCCGGGATCGCATCCGGCGGGGGCTCGTGGTCGGAAAGAATTTCGCGATGTTCGATGGCGTGATCATTGATTACTCGCATCCCTGGCATATTGAAATCGGGGACGATGTGACGCTGGCGCCGCGTGTGATGATCATCGCCCATGATGCCAGCATGAAAAAATATGTGAATTATGCGCGGGTCGGCAAGGTGAAGATCGGGAGCCGGGTTTTTGTCGGCGCCGGTTCCATCATCCTGCCGGGCGTGACGATTGGTGATGATGTGGTCATCGGGGCAGGCAGTGTGGTTTCACGGGACGTTCCTGATTCACAGGTTGTGGCCGGAAACCCGGCCCGGATCATCTGTACCCTGGACGAATTCCTGCGGCGAAAACGGGATGAGATGGTTCGGGTTCCCTGTTTTGGCGAGGAGTACGCCGAGCGGAACAAGGTGACGCCCGCGATGAAACAGGAAATGAATGTCAGGATGAAGGACCGGATCGGGTATCTGGTTTGAGGAGTCGCCAGCAGAGGGCGGCATAGTAGACGTAACAGGCGAGGATGGTTCCGTCGAGGATGAGCAGAAGCAGCACCAGGGGATCGGTCAGATGGTAATCCGTGGCGAGGATCCCCGGCCACAGCAGGCCGGCGAGCGCGGTTGTCGCCCCGAGAAACGCCAGGGGTAGAAGCTCCCGGAACTTATAGGCGCCGCGACCGACGAGGGAATGGATGAGGAAGATCAGGAACATGGTCGCGTAGAAAACGTAGGACTTTCGGCTGAGCGCCATGAACAGCAGATTCGTTGCGGCAATCATGGCCGCCGCGGCATCGAATCGCCGTGAGTTGTCCCGGCTGGTATGGGATCCCAGATACCGCAGGAAGAACATCAGAAACAGCGCCGCGAACAGGAGCAGCGGCAAATATCGCCAGGCCCATGTTTCGCGGAACCCCGGGACTATCTCCGAAGCCAGAAACCAGACGGTGCCGGTGGTGCTGGATCCGAATTCCTTTTTCAAGGGATGGAACACATCGATGCCGAACAGAGGAAGGAGCGCTGTGAGCGCCACGGCGGCCAGGGGCACAAGGGCCGCCTTCCGCCAACCCCGGACATGCAGGAAGATCACCGCAGGCCAGGAGAGGACCGCGAGTATTTTTGAACATAACAGGGCGAAGGCGGCGGCGACTCCCGCCGCCACGGTTCGGCGCCGGTTCGCCAACACGAGCGCCACCATGGTGAAGAAGGCGATGATGACGCCATTGTGCCCGGAGATCGCGGTCCAATAGAAGGAGATGGGGGAGAGGGTGTACAGCAAGGCGGCGCGCCAGCGATATAATTGTTTTTCGGTATCCCGGGTACGGACATACAGGGCGATCATGAGTGTTTCCATGACGAGGAGGGTCAGGTCGATACTGCCCACCGAGTGCCACAGGGACACTCCGGGACTCAGCAAGGGCAGAAACAGGAACGAGTAACTGGACGCGAAATCACGGTTGGGAACGGCTCCATCCAGGAAGCGGAGAGTTTGCGGCAGATAATAGGTCGCCGCATCGGAATGAAGATCCGCAGGGTGACAAACCGCGTACAGCAGGAGGGTGGCCATGAACTTTCCGGCTATCCCCAGCACGACACCCAGGCGCAGCGCCCTGAGTTCCCATGGCCGGTTCCGGAAAAACTGGAGCACAACCAGCGATCCGATGCTGAGTGTCAGGCAGAAGCATGTCTTCAGGGGTAAACCCCCGGTGCCGGATAATAATTCAGTGCCCGGGTTCATCGCTGGGGTTGCCAGATCACCACGTTCTTCCCCCTCAGACAATTGACGATGGCATCCAGCGCGGCCAAATTGACGGTATAGAAATAATGGGGCAGGCGGAGGAAGCCGGGTCCGAGATCGATCCGGTCCAGGATGGCGCCGATCATGGCGACCACAAGGAACGCGACCTGCAGGATCAGAGTCGCACGATAAAAGGGCGAGGGTAACAGGAACAGGTTCGCCACGAAGGCGGTGACGGCGAAGAGGGGAACCAACCAGCGCAACAGGCGATGGCTGATGACCTGAATGGCGAACCCGCCGTTTTGAAAGGGATTGAGCACTTCGGGCGCCATCCGGAGACTGTTCAGGCAGCGGGTCATGACCCGCACCTTGCGGTTGAATTCATTGTTCAGTTTGGGAATGACGGCCTCGCGGGAAATGGCGGAGGGCTCAAAAATGTGCCGTTGGCGGCGCCGACACATGATCAGCATCGGCTCCATGAAGTCGCTGATCAGGGCGGGATGGAGCGGGATGTACAAGGAGCGCCGGATGGCATAGATCGGGCCCGTTGCGCCGGTGCAGGACGAGACGCGGCTCTCCCAGGTCTTGATGCGCGATTCCAGGTCCCGGTAGGTCAGTTCGTGTTGCGCCGTGGCGGATTCCGTCGGGGAATAGTCCACCCGTCTGCCTTCCACGCAGCCGACATCGTGGCGTGAAAAATGCCAGACCAGCCATTGCAGGGCATCCGGTTCGTAGAGCGCGTTGGCGTCGGAGAAGACCAGGATCTCGCCGGTGGCTTGGGCAACGGCGGCATTCTGGGCGGCCGTCTTCCCCTGTCGTTCCGCGAGCCGGATCAGGCGCACACCCCGCGACTGGAAGCGGGCGGCAATCTCATCCGTCAGGTCCGTCGACCCGTCTGAGGCCACGATGATGTCCAATTTTCCACGCGGGTAACCCAGGGACAGTGAATTGAGGAGTTTCTCTTCCAGAAACCGCTCCTCGTTGAAGGCGGAAATGATCAGGCTGACAGAGGGCCAGTTCGTCTGGGTGGGTGGCAACGTTTCAGTTTTGAATTGGGCCAGAAGCCACATCACAAAGGGATAACCGATATACGCGTAGGCAATGACGCCCAGGCTCAACCAGAACAGAAAAGTCATTTAGTACGTAATCTCCTTGCCGCTGGCAATGACGGAAACAGTCATCACCAGAATCCAGATGTCCAGCACGTTGCTCCGGTTGCGGAGATAGTAGAAATCGTAGGCCAGCCGCGCGGCCATGTCGGGCATGCCGCGATTGTGGATCTGCTGATACCCGGTGATGCCGGGTTTGACCAGCAGCCGACGCCGTTCCGTTTCGTTGTAGCGTTCGACCAGCTTTACCACTTCGGGACGCGGACCGACGAGGCTCATTTCGCCCCGTAGGACATTCACCAGTTGAGGAAGTTCATCCAGCCCGAACCGGCGCAGGATCCGCCCGATGCGCGTGACCCGGGGATCATTCTTGATTTTATAGACCGGCTCCGCGAGGTTATTGATCGAGATCAGTTGCTTCAATTGATCCTCGGCATCCACCACCATGGATCGGAATTTGAACATGCGGAAAGGCTGGCCGTTCAACCCCGCGCGTTCCTGAGAGAAGAAGACCGGACCTTTACTACCCAGTTTCACCGCGATCGCAATGAGCGCCCACAGCGGCAGAGTCAGAACAATTCCCAGAAAGGCAATCACCACATCCGCGCACCGTTTGGCGAAGTCATGAACCCAATCCCGGTTGATGACCGCATTGTCCACCGGGAGGGCGAGAGTCTTTGACGTGCCGACGCTTTCCTGTTCGAAATCCCATGCCGCGATTGCCGTCCCTGCGAAAGTTAATTTGCCGTTCATCGTTCCCCGCGTATTAAAATTGATTGAATGAAAAAAACGAATGTGAACATCATCCCCGAAAACGATTAGCGGGACATTAGGGTTTGAGTATTTTTCAGTCTGACATGTCGTCGTCGGCAGGTTTTGTTTGCCGGGTGGCCTCCCGCTCATAAGCCTGCATCCGGAGGATGGCGGGCCACATGACGGCCGTGTAAACCGCCCAGGCGGCCAGCGCTCCAACCGTCAGGCGGACGGGTACCCAAGGGAGCAGCGAGGCCCCGAAGAGGACGATCACTACGGCGGCAATGGCGCCCGTGAAACGGCTCCAGGGGAACCAGACCGGTTCCCGCGCCTTGACACGCCACCACAGATAGAATGCCACAATCCAGATCGACGCCACGCTGGAAAGGGCTATGCCGGGTACCCCCCAGGGCAGTAGCAGGAGATTGAAGGCGGCATGCGTGAGCACGGCCACCAGGCCCACCTGGGCCATGGCCTTGAGGTTGCGCGAAACCACGTACAGCCCCGCGAGGCATTGCACACAGAAGATCGCGGGAATCCCCAGGGTGAAGACCTGTACGGAGACAATGACAATGTTTGCCGAGGAGGCATCAAACTTGCCGCGCAGGAGGAGGAACGCCACCATGTCGCGGGCCGCCCAGGCGATCACAATGGCCAGCAGGGTTCCCAGCGCCCCCAGAAACAGCGAGCCCTGCTTGGCCAGTCGCCGCGGATCCCCCACTTGCGCCTGGATCCTCGCAATGGCCGGCAGCCAGGGAATCAACAGACTGGTCGAGAGAAGAATCGGCATCATGTGGGCGAGCCGCTCGGCATAGGAGAACAAGGCGATGGAGCCCGGCGCCATGAACGAAATCATCGCGCGATCCAGCACGCCCTCGATCTGCATCTGGATGACGGAGCAGAGGACCACGATAGCGCCCAACCAGAACGGTTTTAAGAGACTCATTTGAATCGGCGCCCAGCGGATCGGGAGAACGCGGAATCCGTACCGGGTGGCGGCGAGGAAAAGAAAACCCCATTGCACGAAGGCGGCCACAGTCAGTCCTGACGCATAGGCTTCGATGCCGCCCTGCTTTCCTAGCGTGAACAGGGCCCCGATGGCCAGGACACGCCAGAGCGTTTCGCTCAGTTCAGGAAGCAGAAAACGGTGCCGGGCGTGAAACACGCTCTGGGCGGAGCCGAACAACATGAACATCAGTAAGGAGGGCGCCAGCAGGCGCAACAGCCGCTGGGCGTGCAGGCTGGTGGCGGCGTCAAAGCCCGGTGAGGTCAGTTTCACAATCAGCGGCGCCCCGCACCAGACGGCGGCGGTGACCGCCACAGCGAGCATCGCCACCATCATGTGAAAACTGGCCGCGAAGTCTTGTGAACCGCGGCCTTCATCCGATTCCACCAGGCAGGGAACCGCGGCGACACGAATGACGCGGGACAAATCTCGTGCCAGAAAAACCGCCACGGACATGGCCACGAACAGGGCATCCACCTCGCGGTTGACGCCGAAAACAGCCGCCAGACCGATGCTCAGAAGAAGTCCAAGCCCCGCATTCAGAGAACGGAGAACGGCCAGCCCCAGGCCTGTTGTTCCTAGCGACACGGCCTCATGCCTCTCTCTTTGATGGGTTCGCCGGAACGGCCGCACAGTCTCTCAGCAGGCGCAGGATGGCGTTGACTTCAAACTCGAGGGAGAAGTGTCGCCTAATCCATTGTCTGCCGCGCCGACCGATGCTGTCCCACTGGTCGGATCGGGATGCCAGAGACCGTAATTTGTCCGCGAGATCCTCAGGGTCGCCTTCGCGGGCAAGCCAGTCCCGGTTCGAGGGGGGGATGGCCTCCGGAATGCCGGCATGATGCGTCGCGATAACGGGAAGACCTGCCGCCTGGGCTTCGAGAATGGTAATGGGAATCCCTTCCGTATCGCCGTTACGCGCGGTTCGGCTCGGCAGCACAAAGGCATCGTATCCCTGCAACAGCCTTGGAATGTCACGGTGGTCAGCCGTTCCTTTGAACGTCACCACGTTGCCCACGCCCAGTGACCGCGCCAGATTCACCAGTCCTCGCTTCTCGGGTCCTTCGCCCCAGATGTCCACGCGGATCGGCTGTTTGATGCGATCCCGTATCAGGACGAGGGCGCGGAACAGGTCGTCGAATCCCTTTTTTTTCACCAGTCTTCCTATTCCGACGAGGCGGAATTCATTCGATCCGGACGGGGGGCGGATCGTCAGGGGGAAACGGTCGGTGTCCAGACCGCAGTGAATGATACGCACCCGCTCCGACGGACATCCGAGTTCAAGCAGCCGTTTTTTTCCGTGTTCCGAGACCGCCACGGCCTGGGCGCCTGATTGCCACAAGGGCCTGTAGGTTTCCGGGCGAAACTGCCGCATGAAGAGATCAAAGGCATGAAACACCACAACGAGCGGAATTCCCAGTTCCCGCGCCATGGGCACGATGGCGGCGCCGGCGCCACCGAAATGGGCGAGGAGGATGTCGGGCCGGATTTCGCGGAGGGCCTCGCGGGTTGCCTGGCGCGGAAAGGGGAATTTGTAGACGCCCAGACATTCTTTATTAATCGCGAAGGCGGCCTTTTGCCACAGCGCAAGGGGGAGAATCCGGACACGGGGGAAGGGGCGCTCCCTTTCATTCACCCGGTCGGCGGCCAGGACGTGGTTTTCAACGCCCGCCTTCTCCAGACCCAGGATGAGATCATAGATGAATGTTTCGCTGATGCGGTTGAACTTGGTGCATATGTGAGCGACTCGCATGGTGATGTGTTGGAAAAGAATCCGACCCCCCTCAAATTGAGTGCGTGATTATGCAGGGTCAGCGTGCCGGGATTATTTGCGTCACATTAGTTTTGGGTTATGAGGCGTCGAGCCGCCTGGGTATTATTCGGGTTCTAACGCAGGGCACACCTTGTCCTAACATCCCGGGGTTACAAGAAACCCTGAATGAATTTCAAGATCGTCAAACACTACCTGGGTCACGCGGGCTTCCCGGTGTTTCTGGTCGCCTCGGCCATCCTGTTCAGTGCGCCAGCCTGTCGCATGCCGTTGATTGCGGACGACTACATTCAGGGATATAAGGTGCTCCGGGATCACGCCATGATGAAGCCGGGAAACGCGCGGAATGCCGCCGACTTCCCGGTTGTCACAGTGATGCTCTTCGACTGGCTCCGGCCGGGGGTGATTCGCGAGGCGGTGGATCTGGGCACGCTGCCCTGGTGGACGGACGGGCGCGCGCAGATCTCATTCTGGCGGCCGCTGTCCGCCGCGACCCACTGGCTCGACCATCAACTGTGGCCCATGAAGTCCCGGCCCATGCATCTCCACAATGCCGTCTGGTTTGCTGTCTTGATCCTGTCGGCCCTGGCGTTCTATCGCCGTCTCGATGAACGGCGCTGGGTGGCGGGTTTGGCCGCGCTGCTTCTGGCGCTCAACCAGGAGAACTGGCAGTCCCTGGCGTGGGTGGCCGCCCGCAATTCCCTGATCACGGCGACGTTCGTGGTGTTGACGCTGTGGTTCTACCATCGCCATGTTCAGCGAGCGCGCTGGGGCTGGGCCGTGTCGGCCTGGCTTGCGTTCGCTCTGGGGTTGCTGGCAGGAGAAGGCGCCTTCACCGCCGCCGCCTATCTCTTTAGTTATGCCGTGTTCCTGGACGAACGACGTTGGACGCCTCGCCTTCTCGGGCTCGCCCCCTTTGCTGTCATTGCCATCGTCTGGCGTCTGACCTACCACGCCATGGACTTTGGAACGGCCGGTTCAGGGCTTTACATCGATGCCGGAATCGAACCGGTACGCTTTGCCCTGAACGTAATGGAATGGTTTCCGTTGCTGGCCCTGGATGTGGTCACCAGTCCGATCCTGGGCAAAGTCGCCTCCCTGGCGCCGCAAGTCCGCCCCTGGGTGTGGGGAGCGGGACTCCTGGGGCTGATGGCGCTCTGCGTGGCCTTTATCCCCTTGCTGCGGGCGGAGCGGAGGGCTCGTTTTCTGGCTCTGGGATTGCTATTGGCCCTTGTTCCGGCCTGTGCGACGACGATACCGGATGATCGGGTGACCCTGTACGCGATGATCGGCTTTGCACCGTTGGCGGCGGCCTATCTGGCGGGGGTTTTCGAGGGCGCCGCCTGGCTACCCACCGGGCGGGTATGGCGCCGGACGCTGCAGGGCGTGGGATGCCTGTTCATCGTCCTGCATCTGCTTCAGCCCCTGGAGGGCCAGGTCAGGCGGGTGGCGCGTCTGTTCCGCTCCCCCGGGACCGCCGCCCAACTGGTGGCGCCGACCCTGCGGACGCAGTCGTCACGGGACTTGATCATCGTCAACGCGCCGGATGCGCTCTATCTTGCCTATCTGCCCTATTATCTGAGTCATGCCGGGTATGACCTTCCCCATCGCCTCCGCACGCTCTCGTCCGGTCTGGGTGATCTGCTCGTGCGGCGAACCCTGACAAACACCCTGGAACTGGTGTCGTCAACCGGATCCTTGATTCCCGCGCGCCCACAAAGGAGTGACCTTCCAGACCGCGCGCCGCTTTATCACCCGCTCTACAGAAACGCGGTCATCAACACGGCGTTTCGATCGGAAACGCACCGCATGGCCCCCGGTGCCAAGACCGTGCTTACCGGCATGACCGTGACCATCGACCGGGTTGACGGACGGGGTTGGCCGACGGTGGCCACCTTCCAGTTTGATTCCAGCGTGGACGATGCCCGGTACCAGTGGGTATGCTGGGACAGCCGGGCCGGTTGCTATAAACCGTTCACGCCACCCTGTCCGGGCGGTGAAATCGAACTCCCGGGCCCTTTTGGGAAGGATTGCGGAACGGGGTCGAATCCTTAGCGGAATATCACGGGAATCAAACACAAGGCTAACAGTCAGCCCGTAAGATTCCCAATTCTCGTGTTGACGATGCGCCGCCGTGCGCCGGAGAGAACGCTTTAAGAAGGAGACGATCATGCCGAGTCAGAGTGGAACATCAGTGGGGGACGCCGTCAAGAAACTCAATCAGCAGTTCATGTGCGAGGTGTCCAGCGGAACGGGCTACCGGTTCTACAAACAGAGGGGCTTGCCCCTGGCCGGCCTGCGATCCGTCAAAAGGCGGATGCTGGCTCGAATGGGTGTCCTTCAGTTGGAGCGGTTGTTCATCTGTCCCACGCATGAATGCAACGCCCGGTGCCCCCACTGCTACGAGAAATTCCTTCACGATAAATTCAGGAGCAGCCTCTCGACCGCTCAAGTCAAGAACGTGATTGATCAATTTCAGCGCATGGGGGGGTGCTGGATTTTCTTTTGCAGCGGGGAGTTCCTGCTCAGGAAAGATGCGATGGAGGCCATCCACTATGCGCATCGCCGAAACATGGCCGTGAGCCTGACCACGAACGGGTTGCTGCTGACCGAGACGAAGATCGCCGAGCTCAAGGCGGCCGGCCTCACGGATCTGATCGTCTCCATTGATAGCGCAGATCCGGCGCGCCACGATGAGTTGCGCGGAGTCAAAGGGTGTTTCGACAAGGCCACAACCGGGTTGCGAATCGCGAAAGCGATGGGCCTTCAAACGGAAATCTGGACCTATGTGACCAAGGATAATTATGGTGAACTGCCGGGCATATCCACGTTGGCCAAGGATTTGGACGCGACCGGTCCGTTTGTCTTCTTTCCCCTGTTGTCAGGCAATCTGTACGAGGCGTACGACATCAATTTAAGCTTTGAGGAACGCGAGGGATTCAGAAAGCAATATAACCAGACCCGCACGATTCTCGAGATGCCGAGCGAAAGCAGTCCGTGCCGGGGAGGCGGTTTGGTGCATGTGTGCGTTCAGCCTTCCGGCGACGTCACCTGGTGCCCGCCGGTTCCCTTTTCGTACGGAAACATCGGCACGAAACCGCTCAAGGACTGTGTGAGGGACATCGTGCTTGACCATAGCCGCTTTGAGCACTGTACGGGGCAGTGTATCGTGAACTTCCAGGAGTATCGCAAGAACTGCAACGCCAAGTTCATGTACGCCTGACGGGTCAGGGCGCGGACGTGCGGGGTGACAGGGCCGTGAGCGCACAGGCCGCCGGCACGAGCGCCAGATAACACAACCCGGCGATGACCATGGTCACGTTGATGCCGAAAGCCATGCTCACCATGACGGCCAGAATCGAGGACAAGACACCGACCGAGCCGTTAATACCCCAGAACCAGGGAGTCGGTTCGGTGTTGACTTTCCCGACCAGCGCCATGCCTGTGGGAAAGCCGAAGCCCATGAGGAACCCGAGCGGCATCACCACGGCCAGGGATATCAGGATGCGAACCGGCAACGCGTGGGCGGTTGTTGCCTCGAAAAGATGAGTCAGGCCAAACGCGGCCACGAGCAGATACCCGCCGACCAGGATTCCCCACCCGATGATGCGACGGACACTGTTGAGCGGAATGCGCCCGGCGGCCAGGCTACCCAGTCCGCTGGACAGAATCAAACTGAACAGGCTGACGACCATCGAAAGGGTAGGATGTCCAAGAAACACGCCGAAATACTGAAGCAGGGAGATTTCCGCCAACATGAAGCCGCCTCCAATGAGTGAGAAATAGATCGTGCCGATAACCAGGAGGCGTCGGGGCGCGGATGCCACCGTCAGGCGAAGTGGCAGG
>CAYHEL010000042.1:0-11618 GCA_964355415.1 uncultured Verrucomicrobiota bacterium
GATGAAGCAGACGGCCGGTTCGTTGCGGTTGGAACTCGCCCAGTACCGCGAACTGGCGGGCTTTTCCCAGTTCGCCTCCGATCTGGATGCGGCCACCCGCAAACAATTGGAACGCGGACGCCGCCTCATGGAATTGATGAAGCAGGGCGTGCATGCAACCCTTGCCGTGGCCAAACAGGTCGCCATCATCTATGCCGGAACACAGGGGTATTTGGACACGATCCCGGTGCCCCGGGTCAAATTGTTCGAGACGGAATTGTTTGAAGTCCTGGATCGCGAACCCTGCGAGTACCTCAAGCTGTTTGCACGTGAAAAGACCATGACGGTCGATGTCAAGGCGGCGTTGGATGCGGCGCTTAAGCGCGTGTCGATCAAGGCGTGATCGGGGATATCATCGAATGCCGACGCTAAAAGAGTTTAATGTCAAACTGACCCGCCTCCGGAGCACGAGGAAACTGACCAAGACCATGAAACTGGTCTCAGTCAACAAGTTGCGTCGCGCCCAGGAAGCCGAAAAACGGGTCGGGTTGATAGCCGACAGGTTGTCCGGGGTATTGGGGAAACTGGGCGCCTCGGTAGCAGCGGGGGAGCATGTCCTGTTGACCCCCAGGAAGACGGTCAAGAGCGTGTTGGTGCTGGTGATCACCTCGGATCGCGGGCTTTGTGGCGGGTTCAACAACAACCTGATCAAGGCCGTTTCGCCCTGGGTTCGCGGGCAGGAGGCGACTCATCGTTCGGTTTTGATGAGTTTCGCCGGGCGCCGGGGGTATTCTTTTTTCAAGTCACGCGCCACAGTGGATCGGTATTACGAGGATGTGATGGGGAAACCGGACTATGCGAGCGCCCACCGAATTGGACGGAGTTTGCTTTCGGCGTTTACCGGAAAGCGTGTGGATGAGGTTTACCTGGCTTACAACGTGACGCAGGGAACCCTTTCGCAGAAGCCTTTGATTGAGCGGATTCTTCCCCTGGATGTGGAACATTTGGCGGGCGCTGGAGGCGGAAAACCTGCCGCAGGGTGGCTACTGGAACCCAGTACGGAAGAACTCCTCAACAATCTTCTTCCCCGTATTGTCAGCCTGAAGGTGTACACGGCCCTTCTGAACAGTTCGGCCGGCGAGCATAGCGCCCGCATGAAGGCCATGGAGCAGGCCAGTTCGAATGCCGACGGCCTGATCCGGCAGATTACACTGGATCGTAACCGTGCTAGGCAGGCGGCGATTACGACGGAATTGACAGAAATTGTGGCGGGCGCCGAATCGTTGAAATAGACGGCATGAGTGAATTTTAGATCGGAGATTTGAAAGGCAATACTATGAGTCATGTGAATACAGCAATCAGGGGCAAGATCACGCAGGTGCTCGGCCCGGTCGTGGATGTCGAGTTTCCCGAGAATCAATTGCCGCCGATCCTGACGGCGCTCCAGGTGTCCAATCCCTTTATCAACGATCAACCCTGGAACCTGACCCTGGAAGTGTCCCAGCATCTGGGCAATAACCTGGCGCGTACCATTGCCATGGATTCGACGGATGGCCTTGTTCGCGGAGCGGAAGTCAGGAACACCGGTGACGGTATCACCGTGCCCGTGGGCCCCGCCACGCTGGGCCGCGTGATGAATTTGTTGGGTGATCCCATCGATAACGCCGGACCGATTGTGAGCGAAAAAAGGTTACCCATTCACCGTCCCGCGCCCCGGTTTCAGGATCAGGATACCAAGGACACCGTGCTGGTGACCGGGATTAAGGTCATCGACCTGCTTGCGCCCTACAAGAAGGGCGGCAAGATTGGTCTCTTCGGCGGAGCCGGCGTGGGCAAGACGGTGCTGATTCAGGAGTTGATCCGTAACATTGCCACCGAACACGGCGGTTACTCGGTGTTTGCCGGCGTGGGAGAGAGAACTCGCGAGGGAACCCAGTTGTACCGCGAAATGCGCGAGTCCGGCGTAATCAAGAAGACCTCCATGGTCTTCGGCCAGATGAACGAGCCGCCGGGCGCCCGCGCCCGTATCGCGCTCTCGGCTTTGACTGTGGCCGAATATTTCCGCGATGAACTGCGGCAGGACGTGCTGCTGTTCATCGACAATATTTTCCGATTTACCCAGGCGGGTTCCGAGGTGTCGGCCTTACTGGGTCGCATTCCTTCCGCCGTGGGATATCAACCGACGTTGGGAACCGACATGGGCGAATTGCAGGAACGTATCACCTCAACGAAAAACGGATCCATTACCTCGATCCAGGCCGTCTATGTGCCTGCCGATGATTATTCAGATCCGGCGCCCGCCACGACCTTTGCCCATCTCGACGCCACAACGGAACTGTCGCGTGCCATTTCCGAGCTGGGGATCTACCCGGCGGTCGATCCGCTGGTCTCGTCCTCGACGATTCTTTCGCCTGACATCGTCGGTGAGGAGCATTATCAGGTGGCGCGCGGAGTACAGGAAATTCTCCAGCGGTACAAGGAATTGCAGGATATCATTGCCATTCTTGGACTGGACGAATTGTCGGAGGACGACCGGTTGACCGTGGAGCGCGCCCGCAAAGTGCAGAAGTTTCTGTCACAGCCGTTCTTTGTGGCCGAACAGTTTACCGGCATGAGCGGGGCCTACGTCCAGTTGTCGGATACCGTTCACTCATTCAAGGAAATACTTGAGGGCAAGCATGACAAGATTCCTGAGCAGGCGTTTTACATGGTTGGTCATATTGACGACGTCCTGAAGAAAGCCAGGAAACTCAGCGGAGGGGCGGCATGACGTTCCGCTTCCTTCTCTCCACGCCGGACAAGGTTTTCTACAGTGGACCCGCGGACGGTGTGGTGTGTCCGGGCCCCGAAGGGTATTTCGGGATCTTGCCGCGCCATGCCCAGATGGTGGCGGCAGTCGGACTCGGCATCATCAAAGTCGAATCCGAGGGCGTCGCCGCATTGTTTGTTGTCGATGGCGGCGTGGCGGAAGTGACCCCGGAGGAGACAATTATTGTGGCCGATCTGGTCATCCCGGCTACCGGTGCCGGCGATGCGGAAGTCAAATTGCAGGAGACGAAAGCCCTCCGCACGGTCCCTGTCACCCTTCGTTGATTGTTATGGCTGTTTTTATTAACCGAATTAGCATACACTTCCCGAATAGGAGAAAACAACATGAGCATCACGACGAATAAGATCGAAACACTGGCACTTCACGCGGGGCAGGAGGCGGATTCAACGACATTGTCACGGGCAGTTCCCGTTTACCGAACCAGTTCCTATGTATTCAGGAATGCGGAACATGCCGCCAACCTATTTGGTCTGAAGGAGCTTGGAAATATCTATACCCGCCTGATGAACCCGACGCAGGATGTGCTCGAGAAGCGCGTGGCGGCGTTGGAGGGAGGGGCGGCGGCACTTGCCCTGGCATCGGGCACGAGCGCCATCTTCTACTCCATCATTAACATCTGTCAGGCCGGCGATGAATTTGTATCAGCCAACAACCTGTATGGCGGAAGCTATACCCAGTTCCATGACATTCTGCCCCAATTGGGAATCAAATGCATTTTTGTGGATCCGCGTGACCCTGCCAATTTCACCAAGGCGATCACGCCGAAAACCAAGTGCGTTTTTGTGGAAACCATCGGGAATCCTGTTTTGGATGTTGTCGATATCCCGGCGATTGCCAAGGTCGCCCACGCCCGTGGCTTGCCCTTGATTGTTGATAGCACCTTCAGCACCCCGTACCTTCAGCGCCCCATCGAGCAGGGGGCTGACATTGTCGTCCATTCGCTGACGAAATGGTTGGGCGGGCATGGAACCGGCATTGGCGGCATTGTTGTGGATTCCGGGAAGTTCGACTGGACCAGCGGGAAATTCCCTCTCTTGTCCGAGCCCGATGCCAGTTACCACAATATCCGGTATGCTCTGGATCTCGGACCGCTGGCGCCATTGGCCTACATTCTCCGCATGAGATTGGTGCCCCTGCGCAATTTGGGCGCCTGCATTTCGCCGGACAACGCCTGGCTCTTCCTGCAGGGGATCGAAACGCTGCCGCTTCGCATGGAGAGGCATTGTCAGAATGCCCTGGCGGTGGCTGATTATCTCAAACGCCACAAATTGGTGACGTGGGTGCGGTATCCCGGCCTGGCGGACGATCCGTCGCATCCCATTGCCCGCAAGGTTCTGTCCAACGGGTTTGGCGGCATGGTGGTCTTTGGCATCAAGGGCGGCGCGGCGGCCGGCCGGAAGTTTATCGACAATCTTAAACTCTTTTCGTTGCTGGCCAATGTGGGTGACGCCAAAAGTCTCGCGATTCACCCGGCCACGACGACTCACTCGCAGTTGACCGAGGAACAACAGCGTGAGGGCGGTATAACGCCCGAACTCGTGCGCCTCTCTGTCGGTATCGAGCATCGTGACGACATCATGGCTGATCTCGAGCAGGCGCTGCAATCCGCCGTTGCCTGAGTCCCGCGTTTTTGAAGCAAGGTGACTTTCTATGAGTTGGAGCGAACTCAGCGCCAGGATACAGACGGGGTCGAAACTGGAACGTCACGAGGCGATGCAGATAGTGCAGTCGCCCGATGACCAGTTGTTGTCCGTTCTGGACGCTGCCTTTACCCTGCGCAAGCAGGTCTTCGGGTTAGGAGTCGCCTTGCATGTCATCCGCAATGCCAAAAGCGGGGCGTGCAGCGAAGACTGTTCCTACTGCAGCCAGTCGGCCCAATCGAGCGCGGATATTTCCCGGTATACCCTCCAGTCGGTTGAGAAGATTGTGGAAGGGGCACGGGAGGCGGCCAGGTTGGAGGCCATGCGGTACTGCATCGTCATCAGCGGACGGCAGCCCGCGGAAACGGAGTTGGAGATCATTTGCGAGGCGGCGAGCCGGATCAAACGGGAGATCCCGATCCAGATTTGCACGTCGCTAGGACTGCTTTCCGACGTGCAGGCCAAGCGGTTGAAAGCGGCTGGCGTTGATCGCTATAACCACAACCTTGAAACCTCCAGCCGGCATTACCGGGCCATCTGTTCAACGCATACCTACGAGGATCGGGTCGCCACGGCGAAGACGGTTAAGGAAATAGGACTGGAATTATGCAGTGGCGGATTGATCGGGATGGGCGAGAGCCTTGAAGACCGGATTGATCTGGCCTTTGCCCTGCGCGAGGTGGGGGCCGATTCTATTCCCCTGAACTTTCTGGATCCACGTCCGGGAACGGCGCTGGAAGGGCGTTCCAGGATCACGGCGACGGATGCGTTGCGGACATTGGCGTTGTTCCGGTTTGCCAATCCGGATCGTGAAATCCGCGTTGCGGGCGGGCGCGAAGCCTGCCTTGGCGCCTTGCAGGTATTGGCGCTGTATCCGGCCAATTCAATTTTCACCAAGGGTTACCTGACCACCGGCGGGCAGGGGCATTCCGCCGATATGGCGATGATCCAGTCAGCGGGATTCCATGTGGCGGGAATTACCGATGCCTGATGATGTGCGCCAGGATCCGATGATTTATGAAAAAAACTAACACGACGATATCTCCTGTGCCGAATCCTCCTTCAGTGCCCTTGTGGCATGTGCTGGCGGTTGAGGCGGTTCTGGCTGAACTGAAGACCACTCCCGCCGGCCTTGACGCGGAAGAATCACGTAGGCGCCTCGACATCCATGGGCCGAATGAACTTCAGGCGACACACCGCGCATCTCCCTGGAAACTGCTTCTCGACCAGTTTAAAAACGTACTGATCGTGATTCTGCTTGTGGCTACAGGACTGTCTGCAGTCCTTGGAGAAGGTGTCGAAACCATCGTCATTGGTGTGATCGTGCTGTTTGCCGTCGGGCTGGGATTCATTCAGGAGTTCCGCGCAGAGCGGGCTATCGATGCCCTGCGCAAGATGGCGGCCCCCACGGCGACAGTTCTCCGGAACGGCGAGGAACTCGACGTGCCGGCCGGGCGACTGGTTCCCGGCGACATCGTGTTGCTGCAGGCAGGTGACCGCGTGCCCGCCGACGTGCGGGTTATCGAGTCGATCAATCTCCAGATCGAGGAGTCCGCATTGACCGGCGAATCGGTGGCGGTGGAGAAGCATGCCGGACCGATCATTGGCTGTGACGCTGCCCTGGGCGACCGCAAGAACATGGCCTATGCAGGCACATCGGCGTCTTACGGGCGGGGGCGTGCCGTGGTTGTGGCCACGGGCATGAATACCGAATTCGGCAAGATCGCCCGTATGTTGCAGTCCGTCGAGACCGACCGTACCCCGCTCCAGAAGAATCTCGACAGGGTGGGGCACATGCTGGCGCGTGTCGCGCTGGTCATCGTAGCCCTGATCGTCGTTGTGGGGCTTCTGCGCGGCCAGCCGTTCATGGAGATTCTGGTTTTCGGTATTGCCCTGGCCGTAGCCGTGGTTCCTGAAGCGTTGCCGGCGGTGGTCACCATCTCGCTGGCCATCGGCGTACAACGCATGGTCAAACGTCATGCCCTGATGCGGCGGTTGCCCGCCGTGGAGACCCTCGGCGGAACCTCGGTCATTTGTTCAGACAAGACGGGGACGCTGACCAAGGACGAGATGACCGTCCGCAAACTGTACGTGGCGGAGCGTCTATGGGATGTGACCG
This sequence comes from uncultured Verrucomicrobiota bacterium, assembly GCA_964355415.1. Lineage (GTDB taxonomy): Bacteria > Verrucomicrobiota > Kiritimatiellia > CAIKKV01 > CAITUY01 > JAABPW01. The sequence goes on from CAYHEL010000042.1 coordinate 6,569, forward strand.
GCGCGGGATACGAGCCCCACGGGCAGTTTCTCGTGGAGGGAAAGCTCGTTGAACCGGATGAGGCCCTGCTGCGGTTTCTGCGGGCGGCCACGTTGTCGTCCGACGCGCATAGTTCGCGCGGCGAGGCCGATGGCCGCTGGCATATCAAGGGTGATCCGACTGAGGGCGCCCTGGTGGTGGCCGCCGCCAAGGCCGGCCTGGTCAAGTCCGAACTCGAGCGGCAGGAACCGCGTACCGGCGAGATTCCGTTTACATCGGAGACCAAGCGCATGACTACGTTGCATGCCGGTTCCCATGGGGCGGTAGCGTATGCCAAGGGGGCGCCGGAAATTATTCTGGCGTCCTGCACGCATGTGCTGGCAAGAGGGGACGGGGCGTTGCGGGAGTTGCCTCTCGATGAGGCGGGGCGGGAGCGTATAGCCGAGAGTGGTCGCGGGCTGGCCGATCAGGCCCTGCGTGTGCTGGGCGTGGCGTGCAAAGCCGGGGCCACCCTTGAATCCGCGGAGCACGGGATGACGTTCCTGGGGCTGGCTGGAATGATTGATCCTCCGCGGCCCGAGGCTCGTGAAGGAGTACAGAAGTGCGAACAGGCGGGGATCCGGGTTGTCATGATCACGGGTGACCACCCTGTGACGGCGCAGGCCGTGGCCCGGGAGTTGGGTATTTTGAAGAGCGGACGCGTCATCACGGGCGCACAACTGGACGCCATTTCGGATTCTGATTTTGAACGAGAGGTGGCTGGTATTGATGTCTATGCGCGGGTTTCTCCCGCCCACAAGTTGCGGGTTGTCAGTGCCATGCAAAAGGGGGGGCATGTGGTGGCCATGACCGGCGACGGTGTCAATGATGCCCCTGCCCTCAAGAAGGCCGATATCGGCATCGCCATGGGTATCACGGGAACGGACGTCACCAAGGAGGCGGCCGCCATGATGCTCACGGATGACAATTTTGCATCGATCGTTGCGGCCGTTGAAGAGGGGCGGGGAATTTACAGCAACATCAAGAAGTACCTGATGTACCTGCTTTCATCCAACATTGGCGAGATGTTGATCATGGTGGGGGCCATGGTGATGGGCATGCCGATGCCTCTCAGCGCCGTTCAGATCCTCTACATTAACCTGGCCACCGACGGCCTGCCTGCGCTGGCGCTGGCCGTGGATCCCCCAGAACGAGATCTCATGCAGAGACCGCCTCGGGATCCGCGCTCAGGCATCTTCAGTCGGCCGGTCGTGATCCTGATGGCGGTGGGCGGAATCTGGTCCGCCATGGCCAATCTGGGTTTGTTCATCTGGGCCCGGGCCATGGCCTTTCCGATGGACGAGTGCATGACACTGGTATTCGTGTCCTTGTGCCTGGTCGAGTTCTTCAAGGCCTATAGTTTCAGGTCTGATCGTCACACCGTGTTCAGGCGTCCGTTTGCCAACAAGTGGCTGAATCTGGCGATCCTGTGGGAGTTGCTGTTGCTGACGGCGCTGGTGTATGTGCCCTTCCTACACAAACCCTTTGGCACCTTCGCGTTGCCCCTTGCTGTCTGGCCCGTGGTACTGGGTGTGGCGGTGTCGATCGTGCCGGTGCTTGAAGTCGTGAAATGGGCGATCCGGCAGGGGTGGTTTCGTGGATCCCCTGCGGGCGTGAAATGAGGATTTGTGATTGGATCACACGGGTCGGCAGGTGTATAATCCCGGTTTAACAGGGGTACGAATATGGCGAAGCAATCAATAACAGAAGCCATCGAGGCAGGGCGTATTCTGGTGTCGGATGGCGCATGGGGCACCTTCCTTCAGAAGAAGGGCATGAAACCGGGGGAATGCCCTGAATTATGGTGTTTGACACACCGTGCTGATGTTCTGGACATAGCCAGGAGTTACATTGCCGCCGGCGCCGACATGATCAAGACGGACAGTTTTGGAGGAACCCGCTGTAAACTCCAGCACTTTGGATTGGCTGACCGCACAGTCGAGTTGAACCAGGCGGCGGTGGAGATCTCTCGCGAGGCGGCCACGGGTAACTGGGTAATCGCCTCGGTCGGCCCCACAGGCCTCATGACGGCCATGGGTGATGTGACGGAGGAGGACTTCTATGGGTACTTCAAGGAACAGGTTGTGGCACTGGCCAGGGGCGGAGCCGATGCCATCTGCATCGAGACCATGAGCGCCCTGGACGAGTCCATCGCGGCAGTTCGGGCCACCCGCGACAATACTTCGTGCGAGGTGATCTGCACCCTGACTTTTGAGCGAACCCTGCAGGGTGAGTACCGTACCATGATGGGAGTTTCGCCGACCCTGGCCGCCGCCGCACTGGTTGAGGCTGGAGCCGATATCATCGGCGCCAATTGCGGGAACGGCATGGAGCGGATGGTTGAGATCGTCAGGGAACTGCGCGCGGCCGCTCCGACGACGCCCATTATCGTGCATGCCAACGCCGGATTGCCGAAAAACATCAACGGCGTGGATGTCTTTCCGGAAACGCCGTCCGACATGGCGGCCCGGGTTCCCGCCCTGGTTGCTGCGGGCGCCAACATCATTGGCGGGTGTTGCGGAACGACGCCCGCACACATTACGGCGATTAAGACGGCGGTTTCGGCGCTGAAGTAGTCGATGCATGATCTTTCGCATACTCTGCGGTTGGGCGTTTTGGGAGGAACCTTCAATCCTGTTCACCTCGGGCATCTCATCATGGCCCAGGATGCCCTCGAGCATTTTGAACTCTCGAAAGTGGTGTTTGTCCCGTGCGCACGGCCTCCCCACAAGTCGGTCGCGGAACTGGCGCCTGCCAGGCATCGACTGGCCATGCTGGAGACGGCCATCGAGGGGGATTTGAGGTTTGAGGTGTCTGACATTGAAATTCAACGGGGAGGTACTTCCTACACCGTCGAGACCCTGCGAATCCTCGCCGCCGAATATCCCGGGGTAGAGTTGTATTTCATCATGGGGGCGGATTCCCTGCCTGAGTTGCATCTCTGGCGCGAGATTGAGTCGATTCTGTCCCTTTGTCGGGTGGTGACCATTGCCCGGCCCGGGGTGAACCTGGACGTCTTGCAGACCATGACCATGAACCTTAACGAGCCCTGGCCTGCCCGGATCCGTTCGGATGTCCGGACGGGCCACCTGGTGAATGTGTCATCTTCCGATGTGCGGTATCGGGTGGCTGAAGGTATGGGTATACGTTATCTTGTGCCGCCCGGGGTGGAGATGTATATTGCAGAACATTCCCTATACAGGAGATGAGCGGAATGATGGATTCACTTGATTTGATGAAACGTGTCCGGGTCGCCCTGCTCGCCAAGAAGGCCGCCGATATCGTTGTCTTCGATGTGCGCGAGACGTCGCCGGTCACGGACTATTATGTCATTGCCTCGGGTGCGACAGCGGCGCAGTTGAAAGCCATGTCAAATTCCGTCAACCAGGCGCTGAAGGAGGCTGGACAACCGAATGCCCGCTCTTCCGGTGTGCCGGATGACGGGTGGATGGTTCTCGATCTTTTCGATGTGGTTATACACATTTTTCAAGATGAGATTCGAAGTTATTATTCCATTGAAGAGTTGTGGGAACAGTGTCCTCGGGTACCATAAACTCGCTGAATAGGTCCTCCCCGGAGTCGATCTTAACACCCTGAAGGATCAGCATGTGATCGGCCAATATGGTCAGGTCTGACTCGCCGGAAAAAAGATCCATAGAGGAGTCGCTGTTTCCCATCACCAAGTCAACCAGAGGCAGGATCTCAGCCGCAATCGAGTACTCGGGAGATGTGGCTCGGTACGTCGTTAGGGAAGGGGCCATGAACCGGATGCCTGTCAGAAAAATGACAAAACACGCTGCGGCCGCCAGGGCGACTTTCCAGAGCGGGTGAATGACCCAATGAATCCCGGATATTTTTTCGTCGGCGGTCACACGGATGGTTTCGAGAACGGTCGACGCTGGAACATGAATCACATCCTGTTGATTCTGAAAGACGTGACGCAATGAAGCCAGGTCGGAAGCCATGTCTCTGCAGGTAGTGCAGGTATTGAGATGGTTCTCCAGAGTCCGAGTCTCGGATTCTGTCACCTCGCCTGAATCCTTCAGCAGGATCAAGGTTTCAAAGGTTTTGCAGTTCATCGTATTGTTTCTCCGTCATGTTGATAATGCTTCAGCATAATACGCATTTTCCCCAAGGCATATTGCATACGTGCCAGCACCGTATTGAGAGACACCTTCTGTGCCCTCGCGATATCTTTGAACGCCATACCTGACTCCATTCGCATCACAAACACAGCCCGTTGCTCCCAAGGCAACCGCGCCAGAGCCTTCCTGATGGCGCGCCCGGTCTCGTGTCCATTCGCCTGTTCATCCGGGCGAAGATCGCGAGACACCAATTTATCGCCCCACGTTGGCCCCCCGCTCTCGGAACCCGGTGTCGGGGCATCGAGACTGACCAGTTTTCGTTGTCGTCGACTCCAATCGATCACCAAGTTGTGAGCAATTTTAAACAACCAGCCTTTGAACCGTTCCTGTCGGAACGCCCGGGATTTCTGAATAACCCTGATCCATGTGTCCTGAAAAATCTCATCCGAATCCGACTCGCATTCGGTCATGCGCCACAAGAAATTGTACAACGGCTTGGTGTACCGTTTTACCAGGGTGTCCAGAGCCACGCGATCACCCCGGTTAAAGCGTTTGATCAGCGTTTCATCGCTGACCTCCACAGGTTCATTTTTCCCTCCGCTTTGTGGCTCTAAACTCATAACGAATGAGACGGGCTGTTTATTATAAACAAAATTCAGGTTGACTTGACCTGCTATCCCGATATTATGTCGGCGTTTTTTGCGATCAGCAAGCAACAACAGTAGATTAAAGGATAATTGTATGCCGAATATCAAGCAAGCAGGCAAGCGAGCGAGACAGGCGTTGGTTCGCCGGGTGCGTAATCGTAGCACCAAAAGTGAAATCGCGACCGCGCGCCGGGTTTTTGTGGATGGGATTGAGTCCAAGGACAAGGTCAAGGCATTGAAGGAATTCAGTGCGTTCTGTTCGATTCTCGACAAGTCCGTCAAGCGCGGGATTGTGAAGAA
>CAYHEL010000043.1:0-11547 GCA_964355415.1 uncultured Verrucomicrobiota bacterium
AAGGGTTTCGCGGCGACCTCATTTTTGAAAGCCTCAAGTTGTCTCATGTACGATCCTCCTGCATCCAAGAATGCGAAGAATTTGACTTGCCAGCGCCATGCCCGCCGCCGTCCATCTTAGCCACGTTAGCACAATCAGGGGAAATGCATCCATGGGTCTTGCCATTCTGGCATCAGCCCCGCCGATTGCCACCGCCGGCAAAAACCAAAGCAGGATGGCGACACACCAGGCTGGAGATGCGGATCCACCGAGAGCCAGCATGAGTGCGGTTACCGGACAAACCACATGCCATGCGCTCAACACCGAGTGGCGGAGAGTTCGAAGTGAATACCCGTGTTTTTTGGCCAATTGAAGGGTACACGATTGACGCCAGAACTCCTTTCGAATCAATTCAATCAGATTGTTTTCAAACCCAAGATGAATGAGACACACCTCCGGCGCCGATACGACGCGATATCCGGCCTTCCTCACTCGAAACGTAAAGTCCTTGTCTTCCCCCGTGCAGAAGGCTGGATCAAATCCCCCGGCCGCCTCAAAAACGAAACGGTTTACAAATATATTGCGGCCTGGCAGAAAGTCCACATCCATCAATCGATTGCGTTTCAAAAAAAGGCGCTGACCCCATATTCGTCCGACCCATCCGGCTGTGTCGGGAGCCCTCGATGTAAACCCCAGGGCTCCCTTGAACCCCTTCCCGAAATACAGCCCGGCTTTCTCAAGCCAGTCGACGGGGACAAGCATATCCGCATCCAAGAACACCAGAATGTCACCCGCGGATTCCCGTGCCCCAATGTTGCGGAGATCCGAGATATTCATCCTGTGCCCCGAGGTGTTCTCGATCACCCTAACCCCACGGGAGCGCACGAGCGTCGCCGTTTGATCCGTCGATCCATTATCGATTACCAGAATTTCAGCGGATGCCGGATCCGATAGGTTTGCGCGGATAGCATCCAGACAAGAAGCGATGTGAGCCTCTTCATTAAAAGCCGGAAGAATGACAGAAAAGAGGGGTTTGCTCATGAGAATGCTCAGGCGATGCTCTCCCGGAGAAAATATTGGTGAACCATGTAATAGTTCAAAGGCGACACAGGCTTGTGCCGGACAACATACTGGAATCCATCCGCCTCCTTGATTTCCCGGTACAGTTTCCCTTCACACCGGCACTGCTTGCGACGAATACGGCCTTGCCGCAAACCGAGATCTATCTCCAACCTGAATAAACTCGGGAAGGGCTCGGCCATTGGACGGGAAGAACGCATTAACAAGGCCTCTTCATTGATATCCACAAGTTCGCATTCCTCCGAGGGGGCAGGCAAAGAATCACCCCGCCAGCAATACACTCGGGCACCCCGCTGCCGCACACGTTCGAGTTCTCTTTTTTCCGTATACCTCCGGAACACCCCGGTCGTGATAAAATAACGATACAACCCCGCCACGACCTTGAAGAAAGTCGTTTTCAGCACAATTATACCGGTAAAGAAAATGGCATAGACATCCCCAAAAAGGACCTGTTTCCGGCGGACGAGTTTATTGTCGATCATGGTGCGAATGCGTTTAGGGGTATTATGCGGCGTAAACAGTTGTGCATAGCCAATCAAACCGGGATTGACCTGAAACCGCCGATCATAGTCACGAATATGCGAGCAAATGTGTGTATAGATTTCAGGCCTTTCAGGGCGGGGGCCGATAAAATCAATATCCCCCCTTAATATGTTATACAACTGCGGTAATTCGTCGAGGCGTGTATCCCGGAGAAATTTTCCGAGCGGCGTGACCAACTTGCTCTTTGCGGCGAGAAGTTGCGCACCGATAATATGCTCCGCGTTGGGCGCCAAGGTGCGGAATTTGAACATGACAAACGGTTTTTTGTGAAGTCCCAACCGTATGCCGTGATAAAAAACAGGCCGGCCATCGCGCAACAAAATCAGGAGACTGATCACGATACACAGCGGAGCGCAGAGGACGAGCAAGAGCAAAGCAAGTACAATATTGACCGCCCGGTTGAAGGCATGCGCAGTACGTAAATATCCGCCTCTGACTGTTGCCCTGAAAATGTCCTTAATCATGGTTGATCCAAGGTTGATTACCTGTCATCTGCCCGGATAGCGACGACGCCCTGGTATTCTTTTTCAGGCAGGTGACCCTGCCTTACTTGACAAGTTTAATCGAACATACTACCGGAAGTTCGGCATACCGGGTGACATCACTGGGTCGCTTGAATGTATGATCAAAAAACTCGGCCAACAGACCGATGCTACACCCGGTCACGAGGCCGGCAATCAATCCCAGAAGAACTATCCACAAGACCTTCGGGAACACGCACTCAGCGGAAAACGCGGCATGACTTAATATGCTGATATCGCCGGAAAGCCGCGAATTGGCAATGGTGTCATTGATCTGGGCTTCTTCCGCCCGCTTCGAAAATGTTTCATACGAGTATTGCATCAAAGCCGCCTCGCGGGAGATACGCTGAATCTCGGTGGACTGGCGCTGGAGATCAATATTTCGTTCGCCGATTGTCTTAACGGTGGCTTCCAATTGATTGATCCGGTTATTCAGCGCCTGCAACTCAGCGACCCGTAAATCCAGCAAGCGCGCCGCCTCGAACCGCAGAGACTTGTATAATTGCGCAATCTGTTCATCAATCGCCTTCACCTTTTCGCTACCCGGCTGAAACTCCCGGAGGATCTTACTGCGCTCCACTGAAGACACCATTAATTGAGCGCCGAGGTCATTAATCGACCTGTTTTCGAGGAACGAGAAAAACTGCACATCCCCTTGTTCGACGGCCTGTTTAAAGGAAGCCACAGATTTTTCTTTCTGCAGATACTCATCCCGCAAGACGCTAATTTGGGCCATGCGGTCTTTTTTCATATCCACGTTGTTGACCATTTCGCGATCCACGAGGGCGATGGACGCTTCCTTGGCTTTGGCCGACAATTGGTCTTCTATCTTCTCCAGTCGCGCCTTGTACAAACTGGCCTGGTTGGAGAAAAACAATTGCTGATCCGAGGGATGGAAAACCTTGACCCGATAGATCATGTATTGCTCAAGCAGGGCATCAAGCGTGGTTTCGGCGCGATGTGCATCGCGATCCATGAGGGTAACACGGATCACATGCGAAGCCAGTATGACCTCAGTTTTCAATCCATTCTTGATCCTGGCGACTTCATCCATGATCACCTTATCCGTTTTGACGGAGCGATCCCGACCTTTACCCCGCATCGCCAGCACGGTCTGCTGGATGAGATCCGGGGAGGACAGGATTTCCAATTCCGAGGCCAGATCTTCCTTGGAAACGGGAAAGTTTCTCAGGTCGGTTTGCTCAAGCGTTCCAGGGCTGTTTTGGGGCTTCGCTGTGCGAATCAGCACCGATCCTGATGCCGCATAAGTAGGCGGCCAGAACGCGGCAATCAGGATCGCCATGGCAACCACGACAACCGTTGTCCAGACAATGAGGCGGCTTTGCGCAAAGACCATCTCACAGAGTTCTTTTTTCCAGTCTTCGGAGTGCATGAGTCCTCGCAGTTATTGTGGTTGTTTCTAGTACGTGAAGGTGGTCGAATTGAGGGTACCGTCAGAGTTGATGGTCTGAGTTCCCTTCGTGCGTGTTCTGTCGGGGTTCAAACTATAGTCAAACGAAACGCCCCATCCCCGGAACAGGACAATACCGGCAATATCCTTGGAGAAGTCAGACAAGCGGGTAATGGTGCGCTTCGGAACATAGACGATGTCATCCGGTTGCAGATAGAAGAACTGGCTGTGCTTCCTCATGGCCAGAGGCCGATAGGCGTCCACCTTTGTGGCAATCATCTTGTCGCCACGCTTGCGCACCACAACCACGTCGCTCAATTTGGCCGAATAAAGCGGGCTTCCGGCCATGGTCAAGGCCTCCTGCACCGTGATCGGTTTCAGTATGGTGTATGACCCCGGGGTCGTTACCTCACCCATGACATAAACTCTTGAGCCTGCGTGTGTTTCAAGGAACAGGTCGGCAGAGAGCCCGGACATCACCTGCTGATACCGCTTGTTGATCGTTGTATTTATTTCAGGAATTGTTTTTCCTGCCGCAAAGACATCCCCCAGCATGGCAAATGTAACGAACCCATCCGGGCGTACCGTTACCAATCGGCTCAACCCGCGTGGCGCCGTATGCAAATCAGCCTTGAACTCCCGGAGGTTGGCGCGAAAATCCGGAACCGTGACATATAATTCCGGGGATTTAAGAGTCTTCGAGTAGCGAGATTTCAATTCCTTCGTCAAGTCTTCAACAGTCATGCCGCTCACCAATACATCCCCGATGTATGGCAATGTAATCCGTCCGTCAGGCCGCACAATCTGGGCCTCGTTCAGTTCGGGCAAATTCACGAACTTGACGGAGACCTGCTGATCTGCGGCCAGTTTGAAACCGCTCTGCATGTCAACCTGCGGACTGACGTGATACAGAACGTCCAACACATCTCCTGGGACAACCTTATATGCCGCAAAGAAATCGAAGGATCCCTCCCGCCCTGCTTCTTCAGCCAAGGTGACACGATCCATCTCAATTTCTTCTCCATCGTACTTGGCGGATTTGTTCTCCTTGACAGGCGGCTTGGCAACCGCCACCGGGGCAGCCACCGCCGGAGCGACAGTCACGGGAGGAGTCAGAACAACACCGTCCCGTGACATCGGGATTGGCCCGTCTGATCCTTTTGTCGCCGACCAGCATCCAGACGTTGTCAGGATCCAAGCGCCTGCCAACAGGCAAACAGCGCCGACTCGCACCAGTCCGGACACCCGGACTGCGATTGGTTTAGATTTTTCCATAAAGTCCCGCCGGTATGTAGTATTGCCTTTTGTTTAGAATCACGCCCAGAATCTTCCCGTTCACATTCGTGATCTTTTCTTTTGCGAGATCTAATATTTCCCATTTGGTTTTTTCGCATTCCGCGACAAAAATAACCCCGTCGAAATGCCTGGCCATCAAGGCGACATCGGAGGAGGCCAGCACTGACCCCGTATCAAAAAGCACGTAGTCGAACTGCGCACAAAGGAAGGCCAACTTCGCCGGGAATCCATCCGCGTGGAAAATTTCCGCCGAATCTACCGAAGCGCCTCCGCACGTCATGATCTTGAGCCGATCAATTTCCGTTGACTGGATGGTTTCTTTCTCGCCGGCCCGGTAGAGGAGAAAATCCGTCAATCCCGGGGATTTCTTAAGCCCGAATAAATCATGTATGACCGGCGCCGACAAGTGGGCGTCAACCAAAAGAACTTTCTTGCCGACAACCGTAGCCAGGGTGTGGGCCATGGTTGCCGCAGACGTGGTTTTGCCTTCCTTGGGGCGGCAACTGGTCACCAGGATTGTCTTGACCGGTTTTCCGCAAGCCGTGCCAAGCAGATCCCCTTCAAGGGATGATAGCGAGGCCTGATTCGCACTGATGATCCGACTCAGTTCTGAAGACAGCATGGCAATCTCTTTCCCTTAAAATATGATAGCAACGACCTACTACAGCAACACCTCCAGAAAACACCTCACTGGGTCAGGATCATACATATTTAAAACACTTCATCAATAATTAATTTCACGACCTACGCACGGGGACCACAAACTTAATCATAATTGAGAATTTCGTCCAAATTGGGATGCGCCTCAACAATAATGATCCTGACGAAATATAGAGGATTATATGGATAAAATCGAGATTGCATGGTGATGCCCGACTCGTCGGCATGAATCGTGCTACCCATGGTTTCAGGCCATCCGGGAGGCGGAAGTCTCTGAAAAACAAGACGGCCAGGAGAACGATCATGATAATCTTTCACAATAGCGGGCGAAGCAGGCGCCACAAACTGCTGGCCGTCATTACAGGATGTTTCTCACTGGTTATTCCCCTGTCGGGAACGATCACGAGTGCGGCTGGTTTGCCCGCCAATATTGTGTCGAAGCCTGTAGGATTCATCAGAGTCGCTGTTCCGCCTAACAAACTGGTATTGTGTTCGATTCCTTTCGTTCTGCCCGATCCCTCCATTCAATCGATCCTGTCCGGGCAACTCACTTCGGATACCCATGCCACGACTGCCGACCAAATCCTTAAGTGGGATCCAACCTCACAGCAATACAGAATCATTTACAAACTTGGAGGGACGGGGAATCCCGCACTTGATGGATCGTGGGTTGAATCAACAACGTCCGGAATGATGCTTTCCCCGGCCTCCCTATCGCCGGGCGAAGGGTTCTGGATCAAAAACCAGCATTCGGTAACACAATCGGTTTTTGTGGCGGGTGAAATCATGCTTGCAGATTCCATCTACATCACCGCCTATCCATGCCTGAACATACTTGGCTACCCCTATGATATCCGTGGCCGCATTTCCGCCCCCACCGCCCGGAAGTCCGACAGGCGCATCATTCCCGTCGGCACATGGTATGACGCCAAGAACACATCCGTTGACGGCTACATGAAAATCGGCGAATCGCTCTGGTACGACAACCAATCTGGCACCGGCATAACATGGAAGGTGTCGCGACCGTATCCCAATCCCTTCCCCGCCTCGTCAGGAGTGCCCCATATTGCCCGACTCCGTTTCAGCCAGGATGGCCAAACCGTTACAGTCATCATGGGAACAGCGGGAATGCCGGACAACGCAACGGTCTGCGTCTATTACCAGGATGTGGCCTCGACAGGTTCATTCAACAGCACCAACGGGTGGTCTCTTGCCCAGGCTGACATCCCGGTGAACGGCGGCAGTGTTCTGGAATGGACTGATACGGGCAGTTCCGCGCGACCCCGTATCACATCCGTCCGGACCCGCATCTACCTCGTAACCCGCGGTCAAAACAGTGCCGCGATTCTCGCCCATGCATACCTGGGAATGTCGCTACCAGCAAATTTCAAACCTTTTTCACCCTCCTCCCCCTGGAACATACCCATTCCTACATCCCCGGAAATCGACCCTGACTCAGCCCTGATGATCGCCAACCTCAACGCCACGACCCCTTTCCTTGGCGCCGACTTTGTGAAATGGACAACGCCTGTTCATGTGATTGACTCCACGCAAGCCCGAAGAGTGAACGTTTATTCGAGCAAAGGCCCCAGGAGCCCCGATGTGGATCCGAACGCTGATGGCATTATCGAGAATATCCCCATGCCGGCGGGTATCTGGCCCGATCCCGAGCAGGACGGACACATGGTGATGGTGGATCCCGTTGCACGAAAGAGTTGGGAGTTTTCCCGGTTCGGTACGGACACCAACGGCAATTACATCGCCAGCACAATCAGCATTTGGGATCTGGACGGAGTTGGTTGCCATACCCCATTCTCGGGCTCCTATTGGTGGGCACGTGGATCCAACGGAGCCGGAATGCCCTGGATCGGGGGTATTATCCGCCCTGAGGAAATTGCGGCTGGCGAAATCTCGCACGCCATCCTTTGCGCCACGCCTGTAAACCGATTACGCCTAGCGAACGGACAAAAGGAACAGGTCTGTATCCCGGCTTGCAGATCGGATGGATGGGGCATTGGGACAGCCTATATTCCAGAGGGTGCCCGCCTGCAACTTGATCCGAACCTGAATCTTGATGCCTTGGAGCTTTCCCGCGACGCCAAGGTTGTCGCGCGCGCCATGCAAAAGTACGGGATGATTGTTTCAGACAATAGCTCGTCTTTCAAAACCTACTTACAGAATCTGGGGTCGGATGGGGGAGCCTGGGCAGATTCATCTATCCCAAACGAGCTCTGGAAGATCCCTGTCTCCAGTTTTCGCGTACTCAAGTGCAACGTGGTGACCAGGTTATAAACCGCCCTGCCCCACGAGATCGTGACCCTCAGACTACAGGTATGATTAATCCTTCTGCCCCAGACACTTGAGCATCTCCTTCGCGCGTCGGGTCTCCGGCGTATCAGGCGATTCACGCACCACGACCTGGAGAGAATCGGCATGCTCACGGACACGGTCGATCCACATCCGCTTCATGGTCGGCGGATGGGGTATCTCCTGAAAACAGGGATTGATATACGCCTCGGGCACCATTGCCTGTCCAGTCGACTGCACCGTAAACTCAGACAGTTCGTCGCCACGCTTCTCGCTGAACCCGCCTGCGCTGCAGAAAGACCAGGCAAAGTTGCCTGAACGGATCTGCGCCGCCAGCACATGCCGACCCCGGGTCACCCGCACCGCAAAGGGGTGCGCATCCACGGCGGGAGATGAGATCTTGCTTCGCTTGTTCTTGTCATACACGGGGACGCCGTCCACATACCACAGGAACGCCTCGCTGGACGACGTGATGTAAAGGTACCCATCGGCAGGGCACTCGACGGCCGCAAATGCTACCGCCAGCAACATCGTTGCCGGACGTTCAAAAGGCTTTGACTGATCCGGGGTTGTGCCGAATTCCGTGCTGACCAGACACCCCAGATCCACACGGTTACTCACCACCGGGAAACTCGTGACCGGCCCGGCACATCCATCCACCACCACCGTGCCCGACATGGTCCGCAATTGTTCGCCCGTCAACCGCGAAGCATACTGGGACAACGGTCCCAACACCTGCCAGGCCTTGGGCCAACCCACATCTCTCAACACGCCTTTGGCGAGGGCATTCGTGACATGGATGGGCGGCGGATAACCGGGCTCCGCCTGGTAGAACTTCGGATCAATGCGAACCAGATACGGGTACCGGCCCGGCGCCAGATGGAGCGGTTCATCGGGGTTCAGTTCCTGTCCGCCAAGCCATTGGGTAATCCCCCGCCGATTCAATGCGGGTACTACAAACCGGTCTATGGTGTTGTCCAATACCGTGTACAGCAGACCCTCACCGTCCGGACTGCTGACTCCCCGCGGATCAACCCGCGACAGAAACCGTGGAGTCAGATCCCCGGTTCCCTGCAGTTCGCTGGTCCGCAGGTAGGCAGGCGGTTCATTGTAGGCGTATTCCCGACTTACCGGCAGGAAGACCTTGCCCGCCACGGGAGTTCCCGAGACGGGACGCAAGGCCGCCAAAGCCGCCGTATCCTTCAACTCCCCGACCGGGAAAGGTCCGGCGCCAACCCAGAACTCGGTGGGCCGTTCGGGCATGAGTTTACCCGCCGGTTCGCCGGCCGTCACCAAGAGCGGATCCAAACCTGTCACTTCGCGCGCCTTCGGCGGGCCTGGTTCAGGCCCGATCTCCCGCACCGCTGTCCGCGCCAGTTTCGTCTGCTGGTATGTCCTCCCCGCCGGGGTCTCCACCGCGACGCATAGCAACGACGCGGGCGAACGCAGGAACATGCGGGATCCAAGAAATACCGGTGGCTCCCGCGTGCCGGGTTCGACATCCTGCCGCGCAAGGATCTGGAGCCGTTCGTCGGCGCTCACCACCGCGATCTGATTGCGCTTCCCATCCGCCCGTCCGCCCAATAGATACAGGCACTTGCCTGCCACGACCGGGGACGCCAGACTCAGGGCGCCATAACTGTAGAGGTCGTCCATGACCGGTTTCCGCCGGTTGATCCATCGCCCATCACGCGTATCCTGTACGTTCACCTCGGCACGCGTGTCCGGATCGTGAGGCGTATGGGCCAGTGACGAATGCCAGGTAAACATGAACCGATCCGTGGCCAAGCCCGGCGCCGGCACATTTCCGAACCCGCTGCTGCCGTAATTGCTTTCCCAGAGGTGAGACCAACCCAACTTGCCGTCCCGTAACCACAGGCGCACCGCGAGATGCCTCGCCTGTGAATTCAGGTACAACCTGTCGCCGGACGCATGGGCATAGTATCGACTGGATGTTACATTACGCTCCACCACGCCATCCTTTCCGGCCAGTTGCATCTCGCAGTCCAACGTGCCCGCCGCCTCGCCAGTCCCGGGATCGAGCACCACCCCGGTGGCACTGACGAAGAACACCCTTTCGCCAACCGGAAGCACCAACCCGTCATCAATCTTCCCCGGCAGATCGCGTTGCCACGCCTCCTGACCGGTGGCCATATCAAAGGCCCGCACACGCACTTGGGCTGTCTCGACGCGCGCCTTGCCCCCCGACACGACCGTCCCCTCCACAATCAACCGCCCCCCGCACAAGTAAGCCCGTGGGCGGGGTTGATCGACCTCAATGGCCCGGGTCCAGAGCGGAGCGCCAGCCAGGTCAAAGCACCCCAACATGCCGCCGACGAGAAAGACCACGCGGCGGCCATCGCTCAACGCCGAACCGGTCACAGGCTCCGACCTTTTCCCGCCCGCTACGGCCGGGACAGGGTTCAATTCCCGTGACCACCGCACGGCGCCTGTGGCGGCCTCGACGCAATGCAACGTTCCCGACGCTCCGGTGACGAAGAGGGCGTCGCCGACCCCGATCGGACGCGTCTTGCCGCCCAGTTTCTCATTACGCCATGCCACATTAACGCCATTGGTGATATCCCAGACGAGCGGAGGGGTTGCGTCTGGAAAGTGGGTTGGAGAAGCCATCATGGGGCGAGGCTTCGGCATCGGGGGTGTGCCGGGTTCGCGGGCCGTCACCGCCAGACGCAGCCAACTCAACTGCCGGTCGTCATGGATACGCGCCAGAATGCGGTTCTCCCCTGCCTCCAACGACACCGGAACAAACATGCGCCCGAAAGAGCGATACCGCAATGCCCGTTCGGCATCAACCCAAACCAGCCGCTCATTCACCCAGACCTTGGCGAAGTCGTTGGCCTCCAGACTCAGCCACACCTTGCGCGGCTTTTCAGAGCGCAACGTCGCGGCGCCGTACCACACATCCCCCTCATAACGCGCCGTAAAGGCCAACCCGTCGCCCGGCCTGCCCAGGCGCGAGTCGCCGCACACAACCGACGTCCATACCTGCGTCGAGACCTGGTTCTTCTTCACACCCAAGCGATCCGTTAACTGACTGTAACCCGCTTGCGGCATAACGACCAGATCCGGCGCCAAGGCCGTGTCGTGCTCCAGCCCCAGGCGTTGCGTAAACGGCCCGAGCACATGCCACTGCGACAGGAACAGCCAGTCGTCCGCATCCATCGGCAATACATTGACGCCCGTGTCCACCACCGGTGCGGCGCGCACCCCATAACTCGGACTGCTGCCCACCGTCTCCGGCTTCGGAACCGGCAACACGACCGAGGGAGACGGCAAGGCCGCGACCAGAATCCGGGCCTGCTCCAGATAGTCCGCGACCCCGGCGTTCATCGGCGCCGCAAAATCGGTCTGCCTCCACGCCTCCGCATAGGCAAGCGTTCCATCCTGGAGGGCCAGATGAAGGGCGCGGATTTCATGCAGCACCGTATTGATCCTGGCGACCGTCACCTCTCCATCCCCCCTGCTGACCTGTTCGCGAACCGGCCTTGCATCCTCCATCAACAGGCCATCCACGCCACCACTCTGCGGGCCGAAGTCGCCCTTGGCTACATAGCGCACAGCCACCAGTTTCCCGCCACCCCCCCGGATGGTTACCTCATAATGCGTGTCCGGCAACGTCACATCGGCAGAAACATCCCCACCCGGGGCATAACTCTTCCCCTTGAGAACGCCACCCAGCGCGGCGGTATACCGGCCCGTCAGATCGTTGTGCTCCAACTTGACATCCAC
>CAYHEL010000044.1:0-11410 GCA_964355415.1 uncultured Verrucomicrobiota bacterium
GAGGATGAATTTTCCCGTTCGCTCCTGTCTGACATCATCACACAGCACGCTCATTTGGAGATCCGGCGACATCATGGCACAACTCCTTTTATGGTTCCGCCCCATTCCTTGAGATGGGAGGCAACATGACGAACCACCGTCACATGCTCTTCCCGTCCGCTCCCCGTGACCGGGAACCGTTCTCCAAAAGCGAAATGAATGGTTCGGGAGGGATGCACCAGGCCCATATCCTTGATCCACGTTCCATTGGCCATAAAATCGGTTTTCAAGGCCAGCGGTATGACCGGGACGCCTGCGCGTGCCGCCAATTTAATCCCAAGCGTATTGAATCCATCGACATCGAATTCCGCTGACCGGGTGGCCTGCGGAAATATCACAACCGACACTCCCCGGCCAAGTAATTCGGCGCCGCGGGTCAGAACCAGCTTGAGATCCTCCCGCGGGTTATGGCGCGCAACGGCGATGTGCGGCACAGCGCACATGATCGGCCCAAATATGGGATGCGTGGTCAAACTCTGCTTGACCACAAAGGCGACCTCCTTGAAGGGCAGGATAAGACAGGGCATGACAATTGTTTCCAGTGAACCCATGTGGTTTCCAATGATCACGACAGGGCCCTTCGGATCCGCCAGATGATGCAATCCCGTGACCTCAAAACGTCCGCCCAACTTCTCCGCGACAGCCAGGGAACTCCAGGAACTGTTCAAATAACCGTCATGCCCGAAACGGCCCTGCCGAATCCTTCGTCTGGCCACAGCGTATACCCTCAGGACTCGGGCGTGAAACAAAACGGCGCGAAGCACTTCCAACGGGCCCCAATTCCGGACGGTGCGGCCTGCCGGGGTTGTGTACGTCAACTGCTGCTGCAACTGGCGTTCAAATGATTTGGACGGATCGTCATTCCACATGATTCATCATCCCGCTAATCACTCCGCCTCCTGATACCCTGCCAATTCGTAGGACAGCACGCACAACCCGTATATCGCCGCCGTCTCAACCCTCAAAACACGGGTTCCGTAACTGACAGCGATGGCGCCTGCCCGACGCGCGAGGGCACACTCCCGGGGCGAAAAATCACCTTCCGGACCGATCAGTAATCCCACCGACTTGGGGTGCCGCGCCCTGAGGTCTGCCAGACCGTTTCTAAAAGGGATAGCCGTCTCTTCCAACGACGCAATCAAAAACCCATCCAAAGACATTCCTTCTCCCAGAACATCGACCAGAGATCGAACCGGCTGGATAGTCGGGATCCATGCCGTCCGGCATTGCTTGGCGGCCTCAACGGCAATACGGCGCCAGCGCTCCGTCCGCTTGTCCGCCCTTTCCTCTTCCAATTTCACAACACCTCGATCCGTCATCACGGGCAGAATGGACCACACCCCGATTTCCGTGGCTTTTTGAATGATCCAGTCCATCTTCTGAGCTTTGGGAACGGCCTGAATAAGGGTAATCATGACACCGCTTCCAGGCTGCGGACGGCGATCCAGAATACGAATCGCCACACCCCCGGGAGTCATTTCGATGACTTCGGCGGACGCCTCCCCGCCTATTCCGTCCGACACCACGACGCGATCCGCCA
The DNA here is from genome assembly GCA_964355415.1 of uncultured Verrucomicrobiota bacterium. GTDB lineage: Bacteria > Verrucomicrobiota > Kiritimatiellia > CAIKKV01 > CAITUY01 > JAABPW01. The sequence continues at coordinate 1,580 of CAYHEL010000044.1, forward strand.
TCCCCAGTCGGAGAACCTCAGCAAGATGATGAGAATCATCGCGGCTCAACCGTACAACAGGGTTATTCCATGTGGAAGAATCAACGAAAAATCGGGGGATCATGGTTCCGTCTTCGCCTTGTTAAGTTCCTGTTTTGCCTTGAAAAAACAAGTGGCCTGATCCCTGGATTTCTGTCCCATCGGAAAATTGGAATCCTCGCAGGAATCACCGAAATCCTTGAGAATCTTTTTCTGTTTTGAATCCAGACGAACCGGGACTTCCACCACAACACGGACATGCAGGTCGCCGCAGCCATGACCATCGAGACTGGGGACACCCTTGCCTCGCAATCGGTAAATCCTGCCGGTTTCAGTTCCGGCCTCGATTTTCACGGTAGCCATCCCCTCGAGTGTGGGAACCGAGACTTCGCCTCCCAGGGCCGCAAGATGCATGGGCACGGGAATCTCGCACAGGAGTTCCGTGCCTTCCCTCTGAAAAAGGTCACTCGGCTTGACATGCAGCAGCACATACAGATCCCCGGACGGGCCACCCCTGACGCCGCCCTCACCCTGCCCTGCAAGCCGCAAGCGGGATCCGGTCTCGACTCCGGCCCGAATGGGAAGCGTCAGTCGTTTTCGGTTCTTCTGGCGTCCCGTTCCCTTGCACTCACGACAAGGCTTCGTAATCATCTTCCCGCTGCCTGAGCAAACGGGGCACGTCTGACGAACCTGGAAGAATCCGCTGGCGGAAATCACGGCTCCGCGACCGCCACAATGCCGGCAGTTTTCTTCAACGCTCCCCGGTTCGCTCCCCATTCCCCTGCATGCGCCGCACTGCTCGGCCACAGCAAGCGTAATCTCCCTCTTGGCTCCGAACAGGGCTTCTTCAAAATTGATTTCAAGGTCAAACCGAAGATCCGCGCCCTGCTGCGGGCCCGTTCGGGAGGTTCGACGTCCACCGCCGAAGATATCTTCAAAAACTCCGCCCCCCTCACCGAAAAGACTGCCAAACAAGTCCTGTAAATCGGAGACATGCGTAAAGTCGCGCGAGAAATTAAACCCGTCTGGACCAAAGGCGGACTTCAGTCCCTCATGCCCGTATTGATCGTACTGGCGCCGCTTGTCGGGATCGCTTAAAATTTCGTAGGCCTCGCTGACCTCTTTGAATTTCGCCTCCGATGCCTTATCGCCCTGATTGCGGTCGGGATGATACTCCATCGCGAGACGTCGATAGGCCTTCTTCACGTCCTCAGGTGAGGCAGATCGCGACACGCCAAGAATCTCATAATAATCTCGTTTTGCCATATCCAACAAATCCTTGCCTTACTTGATCAATCATCACGTTTCAAAGCGGGGGAGACCATCCTGTTCAAGGAGACAGAAACGGGATCCGCGCCAAGGTCATCTCCCGAAGGGTGGGATGAGCGTCATGGCGCCACCGTACGATTGAGATCCTCCTTCAAATACGCCAGCACATCCTTAAATTTCACGATATTATCCGGGGACGCCTCAATCAGATCCTCATGTGCGGTGATCATGTTCTGTGTCATCTGCCGCTTGTCGCCGCCGGACGCGAGAGAGTGCCCGTCCAGTACGGGATAAGGTACGTCAGGCAAACTCGTATCCACGCGGACAAGATGAAGTAACCCCAGCATTTTCAAAAGAAATAGATTCTTTTCGCTCAAATCGCACAGAATGACCTCGCCGTCAGTTTTCTTCATCACAGTGGATAGTCCTGCCAGAACGCCCATAAAGGTACTATCCATCCCGACACAATCCTTCATTTCAACAACAATCCGGGGGCACCCCTGCTCAATCGCAAGGGCTCCGAACTGTTTTAGAGAGGGACCTACCTTGAATGTTCCCCTTCCATGCACACGGATATAGGCAACCTGATCTTGTATCCCAACCTCAACTTTATCGACCACTGTATCCATAGAATACCCGTTTCAATTGATGTCAGGCTAACACCCCCCGTGCCTGCTGTCAACGGGGGGGCGCCATGACGAAGACAATTTCTCCCTTGATGGTCCGGTTTTCAAACATACGCCTGATTTCAGAAGGTGTACCCCAGATCGTCTCTTCAAATTTCTTGGTCAACTCCCGTCCTAGAAAGAGATCGCGAGGCCCCAAAACGGACTCCACTTCATCCAGCACCTTGAGAATACGGAACGGCGACTCAAAAAAAACAATGGGGACAGGACACTCCGCAAACTGCTGGAGAAATCTCCGCAGAGCGCCGATTTTTCGCGGGGTAAAACCGGCAAAAACGAAACCGGCGCCATTGAATCCGCACAGGGCGACTGCCGTCGTGACGGAGGACGGACCCGGAATACAGGTTACCGGGATCCCCGCCTTTCGACAGGCTGCCACCAAACGCGATCCGGGATCCGACACCCCCGGCATGCCCGCGTCCGTGACCAGGGCAATCGACTCGCCCCGACGCAATCGGTCAATAACCCCATCAGCCCGAGACGCTTCATTAAATTTATGGCAACTGAGGGTCGGTGTGCGCAACCCGAACCGATCCAACAAGATGCGGGTTCGACGGGTATCCTCGGTCAGAATGGCCTGAACACCCTTCAACGTTTCAATGGCACGCATCGAGAGATCATCAAGATTTCCGATGGGCGTCCCCACCACATAAAGTCCAGGTGTCATAATTCCCCACAATCAGGCTTGTCGTTTCCTGATCCCTCCTTACAATGGGTTTCATTTCTACGGTATTCAGGATTGAAAGCAATGAGAATCTGTCTGGATATACAGGCGGCGGTGTCGCAGAGAGCCGGGATTGGGCGCTATGCGAGATCACTCGCTGAACACTTGGGCTCGTTTGCCGCGCCGGACGAGGAGTTACGGCTCTTCTTTTTTGACTTCCGCCGCCGGGGCCTTGATTTCGCCAGCCCGGGCGCCACGATCTCGCCAACCCGATGGATCCCGGGTAAGTATGTACAGCAATCCTGGAAACGACTTCATTGGCCTCCCTTCGACTGGTTCTCGGGGCGGTCTGATGTATTTCACTTCCCCAATTTCACCATCCCCCCTCTTTCCCACGGCAAGGCGGTCGTCACAATCCATGATATGAGTTTTCTGCGTTTCCCGGAGTTTGCGGAGAAAAGAAATTTGGACTACCTGACTTCGGTGATCCACCAGACCGCGCGTCGCGCTGACGCCATCATTGCCGTATCCGAGTTCGGCAAGCGCGAAATCGAAGCGTGTTTGGGGATTGCCCCGGATCGGGTGTCTGCCATTCACCTGGGTATTTCGCCCGAGTACACACGCCCGTCTCCGCCAGCGATTCAGACCTTTCGAGCACAACTCAATCTCGACCGCCCTTATCTCCTCACTGTCGGCACCCTGGAACCCCGCAAGAATCTTCCTTTCATGATTGAGGTGTTTGAGCAGCTCGACCAGTTTGACGGCGACCTCGTCATCGCCGGAATGCCGGGATGGAAAGTCGAGCCCATTCTGGATCGTATCCGGTCGTCGCCCAAACGGGATCGTATTCGCACCCTTAATTATCTTCCCGATGAACAATTACCCTCGCTTTATTCCGGCGCTGAACTGTTTCTGATCACGTCCTTCTATGAGGGATTTGGATTCACTCCGCTGGAAGCCATGGCTTGCGGCACCCCCGTTGTTTCGTCGGCGGGCGGGTCACTTCCCGAAGTGCTGGGAGAGGCGGCCATCATGATCCCGGAATTCAAGAGCGGGGCCTGGACAACCGCCATCCACTCGTTGCTGGCTGATCCGTCTCTGCGAGCCCGGCTTTCCCTCGGTGGAGTGAATCATGCGTCCCGATATTCCTGGCAGGATACGGCCCGGAAGACGTGGGATATCTATAGAAAGACCATGGCATGAAAGTCGCCCTGGATGCGCGATGGATTTTCAACGAGATATCCGGTATCGGAGCCCATACCCGGGATCTGATCCGGCATCTCGCCCAGGAAGACAATCAGACACCCTACAGTCTGATTTTTTCAGACCGCGCCCTCGCCGAACGCACATGGCATGAATCGGAACTCTCTAACAAACCGAATTTTCACCCGACTATCGTGCCGTGGAGCCTGTTCTCGCCACGCAGTCAAATCCTCATGCCAGCCTGGCTTTCCCGGCAGGGAATAACCGTGTATCACTCCACCAACTATATGATTCCTCTGGCCACATTCCCGCGCGGAAAAGCGGGCAAGATCGGGTGCGTGGTCACCCTCCATTACCTGATTCCCCTGCTCTTCCCTGAGGCAACACCCCACGCGTTGAAAACGCGATTTTATTCGCTGTACCGGCGCCTCATGCTTGAAATTGGCGCCCGGGCCGACCGGATCATTGCGGTAAGCAAGGCCTCAAGAACCGATATCGTCAATCATCTGCGTATCCCGACCGACCGCTATGACCCTGTGCGGGTCATCTACAATGGAGTGTCGTCCGCGTTCTGTCCACCCGCCGTCCGGGGAATTAACGAGGATCCGGGCCGTCCCCGGATCCTGCTCTACGTGGGCCGTAGCGACCCCTACAAGAATCTGACAGTGCTGATTCAATCTCTGGCGGCGTTGCAGGGAACCACCCCGTTCCCGGTTCACCTCACCATCATAGGTCCGCCCGATCCGCGATATCCGGAAGCCGGTCAACGGGTCGAGTCTCTCGGGTTGAAAAGCCGGATCACCTGGGCGGGCTACCAGACGAATGAGGCCTTGGTGCGCGCCTATCAGGAGGCCGATGCCGTCATCCTGCCATCCCGCTATGAAGGTTTTGGGTTTCCCGTTGTTGAGGGAATGGCATGCGGCACCCCGGTGATCTGTAGCGACATTCCGGTACTCAGAGAGATCGGCGGGGAGGCTGCCGTTTACACCGCGCTTGACAGTGTTTCCGCCTTGGCGGAGGGAATCCGATCCGTCCTGACCGATCATCAACTCAGGGAACGCATGATTCGACTGGGCTTCGGCCAGGCGCGCCGTTTCACCTGGACAGAAACCGCCCGGCAAACCATCGCCCTGTATCGCGAGGTGGAGGAGTCAAGCGCTGTAACCCGGGATTCCGATAACACATGAGTACCCCGACATATCCTCCCTCCTGGAGATCGTTGAAAGTTGTCTTGTGCCATGACTGGCTCACCGGCATGCGGGGTGGAGAACGGGTTTTGGAGTTGCTTTGCGAAGCCTTTCCCGAGGCTCCCATTTACACGCTGATCCACCATCCACAAGCCGTCTCGGAGATCATCAACCGCCACCCGGTCCATACGTCATGGCTGCAGTCTATTCCCGGTATCGAAACACGCTACCGACATTTTCTCCCCTTCTTTCCCGGCGCCATGGAACGATTCGATGTTTCTCAAGCCGACCTCGTGATCAGTACCAGCCATTGCGTGGCGAAGGGGTTGCGCCCCCCCAGCGGGACACGCCACCTGTGCTATTGCTTCACCCCCATGCGTTATGCCTGGCTTTTCCACAATGAATATCTTGGCGGGAATCTCCTGAAGCGGCAACTGGCCCGCCCCCTCCTCGCTTGGTTGCGCGGATGGGATCGGAAGGCCTCACGGCGGGTGACCCGTTTTGTGGCCATCAGCCGTCATGTCCGGCATCGAATCCACCAGTTCTATGGGCGTGAATCGGACCTGGTTTACCCCCCTGTGGATCTTGATCGTTGGACGCCGGATTTCAAAGCTCCCGGGGACTTCGACCTCATTGCCTCAGCCCTGGTTCCCTATAAAAAAATTGACCTGGCCGTGATGGCCTACTCCCGAAGCGGCCGGAAACTCAAGATCGTGGGCACGGGGACTGACTTTGCCTCGTTACGGGCAAAGGCCGGCGCGTCCATTGAATTCCTCGGATGGCAATCCGACACCCAGTTGCTGGAACTCTATCGCCGCTGCCGTCTGCTGGTATTCCCAGGCGAGGAGGACTTTGGCATCGTTCCCCTTGAGGTTCAGGCGTGCGGGCGTCCTGTCGTCGCCTACGGCCATGGAGGCGCTCTGGAAACCATCAGGGACGGCGTCTCGGGGGTCTTCTTTGCTCAGCAGACACCGGAGTCCCTTCAGGACGCCATCGAGGACTGCGCCGCCAGACCCTGGAATCCGATCCTGATCCGTGCCCAGGCGGAACTCTTCAGCGCCCAATCGTTTATCAACGGTCTGGCCCTGTCTATTGAGATGACGGTTAAACCAGCATGACATTATTCATTCAACTCAAAAAATACCTGACGGTCGGGATTGGCAGCGCCATCACTGACTTTTCGCTCTATGGACTGCTTCTGCGGTATGCGGGCCTGTCTCCCGAGGTCGCCAATCTGATCAGCCGCCCCTGCGGCGGGCTGTTTAGTTTTTGTGGCAACAAACTCTGGACATTCGACCGGAGACAAGTGCAGGGAACGCGCCGTGAACTCACGCGATTCTGGATTGTCTGGCTGGTCTCGTACATCGCCTCCGAACTCCTTGTCTGGCTATTCCACGTCCAGTTCATGCGACACGACCAACTTCCCGTGACCCTCTCGGCCATGATTCACCATCTCACGGGGATTCGTCCCGATATGGTAAAGGTGCTCCCGAAATTCTGCGCGGAATGCCTGGTGGGTATCGGCTTATTCCTGAGCCACCGGTTTTGGACATTCCGCCGACCGTGAGAGGGGCGAAGTCTCGTCACAGGACTTTCCGAGGTATAGTGAGGTCATGACGATGTGCACCGAGCCCAGGCCAAGTTCATAATCCATGACAAGCGGAACCACCGTCTCCGCAGGCGCGTGACGGGCTGACTCAACGAGGGACTCATCATTTAAGGTCGTGGCGAGCGTTTTGAAAGTCATGCTCCAGGCTTGAAACAGGCGGGGTCTGGCTGAACTCCCCTTCTCGGATACCGTCTTGATGTGCATGGTCATGGGGCGCTGGCGAAGCAGACATCCCGGACTTCTCTCGCGACGGGTCAGCATGCGAAGCGAGGCGATCTTCCCGTCCAGATTGACCACGATTCTCCCCTGATCCGAGGTGTCGGCGTCAGCGGTTGGAGAATTGTATTGAGCCACAAGGAATCCCATGATCGGTTGTATTTTGCGGCTGAGTTCCAGAAGCGCCTCTGAGTTGGTCAGGGTGGTCGACATCGTCCCCTTGAGGAGATCACGATGCACAAAGTCAAGCCGACCAGCCTGTGTATCATAGATCGAGACCGCCCTCACTTCCGAGGCGCGTATGATGGGGCGGAGAACTTCATCCGTGTATTTGGCGAATAGCAGGGACTGCATATCGGGCACCGTCATAACGGCAATAATGCGGTCATGTATGGATATTCGGTTTCGCCGGCCGGAGGCGACGGTATCAGGGGAGTCAACCCGAATGTCCAAAAACAAGGCAGGGATGTCCTTCCCCGTGATACGGTGATGCCACCGTCCGAGGGTGGTTGACGCCGCCACCTTTCCGACCCGTCTCAATTCAATATTGCAGAGCCGGTACCCGACATCATAGTTCATGCAGACGGGCGCCTCCTGCGGCGTAAAACGGGCATCAAACTCAGACAGCGGCCGAGAGTCCTCCGCCTTACCCTTCAGTGGCCAGCACGACCCCAATCCCAGCGCTCCCGCGATCAACAGACAAGAAAACCGAAAACCGAATACTGAAAACCAACGCCTGCTCCCGGACATCCGGCCTTCACTCCTCACCTGCGTCTCCTGGGCTTCTGTCGCCGCCCCTCATGAACACCGGATTGCCCTTTTGATGACCGTGCAACGGTGGGTTTATTCAGCACAAAATCGATGCGTCGCTTTTCAAAATCGACCTTTACGACCATCACTTTCACCCTCGTTCCGAGTTTATACACCTCCTGTCCTGCCCGCAACGCCTTGTCGGCAGGATCAAACCTCACGAAGGTGTCAGAAATCGCAGACACATGAACCAATCCCTGGACGCTTAATCCATCCAACTCCACAAACAGTCCGAAGTTCATAACCTTGACCACGACGGCATCGTAAACGCGGATATTGTTCTGCTCAATCTGCTGGGCGAGAAACCGGTATTTCTTGATCTCAAGAAGTTCCCGCTCCGCCTCCTGCGCCGACTGCTCCGTTTCGGAAGAGTGAACGGCGATTCGCTCCAACTCGTCCACCGAATAGGGATTACCCTTCGAATCCAGGATGGCGGCCAGGATGCGATGCACCACCAAGTCAGGATACCGTCGGATCGGTGAGGTGAAATGGGCATAAAATTTCTTGGCCAGACCAAAATGACCACCCTCTTTGGAACTGTATACGGCCCTCTTCATGCTTCGCAAAACAGCCATCTGGGCGCTGTTTGCCAGGGGGGTTCCTTTGATTCGACCCAGAAACTCCATGAGGTTGCGCCGGTTGTTGAGTTGTCCCGGCTGATACCCCATATCGTGCAGGTCGGCGATCAGCATTTCAATCTTATCCTCGGCCGGCGCTTCATGGAGACGATGGATAAGTTTCATGCCCTTCTCGCTGATCTCGCGATCCACCGCCTCATTGGCGGCCACCATGCACTCCTCGATCATCTGATGGGAGACGTCGTTCACCACAGGCCGGATATCCTCAATCATCCCCCCCTTGCCAATCACCACCTGATTTTCCGGCATGTCAATATCCAGCGCCCACTGGGCCATCCGGCGTCCCCGCAACTGCATGGCCAGTCCGCACACTTCGTTGATCAGGGCCCGGGCGTCCGGAGTAACCAGTTTGCAGGCCATTCCGGGCGGAGTCTGCAAAATCTGAAGCGCCTGCTCATACGACAACCGGAGTCGTGAGCGGATGAGCGTACGGGAAAATTTCGTGCGGATCATACGCCCGGCATCGTCGAAGGTCAGGAAGGCCGAGAAGGCCAGACGATCCTGGTCGGGTTTAAGGCTGCACAGGCCGTTGGACAATTCCTCGGGCAACATGGGAATGACCTTGTCGGGAAGATACACGCTGTTCCCGCGCTCAACCGCTTCCCGATCCAGGGCATTCCCTTTGGTTACGAAGTGACAAACGTCTGCAATATGGACACCCAGCACACGCCGCCCTTCCTGGTCGTGCTCCAGGGACAGCGCATCATCAAAATCCTTGGCCGTTGCCGGATCGACGGTAAAAATGAACTTCTCGCGGAGATCCAGCCGCGGCCCGGGCTGGGTCAGGCGCGAGGCCGAGGCCCCCGCATCCCGCATCACGTCCGCCGGGAAACTTTCGGGGAGATTGTACTGTCGCATGATCGCCAGAGTATCGAGCGAGGGATTGTCGGCGGGGCCGATCACCTCGATGATGACGGCCTCGGGATTGACGTGACGGTTTTCCCAATTGGTAAACTGGATGACAACCCGATCATTGATCTGCGCGCCCTTGGCGTCGGGAACGTAGAAATCCTGTTGATACGCGGGATCCATGGGCGCGACACAAAGGAACTGCCCCGTGCTTTTCAACGTTCCCACCACAACGCGGGTTCCGCGCTCCAGCACCTTGATCACCACTCCATGCCGCTGCCATTCGGCCATTCCGGGACGATGGGGCTCCAGACGCACAACCACCTTGTCCCCCGGCAACGCCGTGCCGAGGTGCCCCCGGTCAATACGAACCGTCAACTCACCTTCGAGATTGGTAAGGTATCCGTCGCCGGATCGCTTGATCTCCAGCCGCCCCGTGACGAGATCCGCCGGGGCTCCGAGTGAATATCGGCTTTTCCGAATGAGAACAATCTCGCCGTTCATCACCATCTTGTGCAAGAGCGGATCCAAAGCCTTGCGGCCCCCCCCCCGGAGATGAAAGGCATCGGCCAACTCACCCAACGTCATCGGAACGTAGTCCACCCTCTGAAAGAACCCAAGGATGGTCTCGTGTGTGATTGTATTCTGAACCGTTTTTTTCGGCATAGTCTTATCCTTCTTT
>CAYHEL010000045.1:0-11290 GCA_964355415.1 uncultured Verrucomicrobiota bacterium
CGCCTCGCAGCCCAGAAGCTCTTTTCACTCGATTCCTGGGGGATCGTTCGCGAGATCAGCGACCAGGCCTGGGGTTCAATGAAAATTCGGCCTTCCTTGGCGTGTTTGCCCCCGACGGGTCGGTTCTCGTCGTCAAAGGCGCGCAGATACCAGTTGCCATCCCAGGCGACTTGGTTGAGAACCACATCCAGAGCGGCATGCCGTTCCTTGTCTTGTTTGACGGCAACGGCGTCCTTGCGGTGTTCATGCAGTTCCATCATGATCAGGCAGGCGTCGGCCAGGGCCTGGGTGAGCCAAACGCTCTCGCCGATGCCCTTGCGACCCACATGCGTCAGCGAGTCATTCCAGTCGCCTTGGTGAATGCGGCACAGGCCATGACGGCCACGGTCTTCAAAGAGGCGTTCAACACCGCGCTCCAGGTGGGTCAGGACGGGTTCGGGCTTGGGATCGTCCAGGAAGGGAACGGGTTGCATCAGGAAGGATTCGTCGCCACTTTCTTTCACGTACTCGGTGACGGCGCGAATCAACCACACACTGGAATCCGCGTATTTCATGGCGGAATCTTCGTGAACAGTGGGGAAGGAGCGAACGGCCGAACCATTGGCGTATTGGTGCCGGAGAACCTGTTCGAAGCGGGCGCGGGCCTTCGACAGATCATAGGGCAAATAGCCCTGGGCCTGCTGCACGATGTCGCGGTAACCCAGCATGCCCCAACGGCCCGAGGTCAGACCCCAACCGATGGAGAGTGGAATCCAAGTGTTAAAGAGGCGGTCAAAACGGGCGTCACCCGTTGAAACCTGGATCTTGGACAGGGTGGCCTCCACGCCTTGCTGCATGGCCGCAAAGGCGCGATCAATCTGTTTGCCATCGGTCGAGTTCAAATAGCGGCGGCCATAACCCGCCGCGCATTTTTCCAGGCCGGTGACATCCGCCGCACCGACCACGATATCCAGGCGCCACGCGGCGCTGGCGCGCAGTTGCACGCGGTGGTGCAGGGCGCCAACGATGGGATCGCGGCTGGCGACAGAGTCCGAGCACGTGCCGCGCATGACCGCCACGGGGTGCGCCAGGGTGCGGAACTGTTCCATGAAGGTGTTGAGGTCGCCGTCCATGGAATCAGGCTCACGCGAGGTCAGCATCAGGGCGCCGCTCCAAGGCATGGGCAGCCCCATGGGGTGTTTGACCGCGCCGATCCCAAAAACTTTTTCAGTAAAACAGGTATGCAGGTAGGACTCATGTCCATAGGAGTTGAAGTTGCCCTTGAGGGACAGCACAGCCACTGAAAAGAGCGACAGTTTGCGGTTCCGACGACTCAGATCCCGGATGTCCAGAGTCCAGATTTCGACCGGATCCCGGCCGGCTGGCACGAAGATGCGCCAGCGTCCTTCGATCCCGGCGCGGCGATGGCGGATCGTGACCGACCCGGCGCCCATGCGGCACTCAAAATCACCCATGTCCTTGCATACCGGATAATGCCCCAGGCTCCAATACTCACCCGTTTCATCGTCGCGGAGGTAGATGATGCGCGACATGGTGTTGTGGGCGGGTTCTTCAGTGCCGTTGATGATCGTCACCGCGTATCCCCGGGGATCCGTCACACGGGAAAAGCCGCCACCGTGCTGGTGAATGACCGAGAAATACACATCGTTGTAGAGGATGTTTTCTTGAGGCCGAGCACAGGTCGGCGTTGTCACGACATACTCTTTGGTCGTTTCATCAAAGTGCCCAAATTTTTCCATAGTTTCGCCCTTTACATCCGGGTTTTCAGAAAATATTGCAAGGAATGGAGAAGATAGCGGATATGACTGCTGTTATGATTTCCTCCGGTATTCCGCAATCACCGGCGAGCCCCAGCGTTTCGTCAGCCCGAGACTGCGACAGATTGCCTCCATGGCCTTGGAGAGACCCCTGCACCGCAGGGCGCGGTGCAGAACCATGGGAAGAAAGAATTGAGGACTCCGACAGTGCAGCACATATCCCTGCTTCATAAACTCCGCATCCACCTCGGCCTGCCGGAACATCCGCCACTCGCGGGTATTCCCTTCCAGTTTCTTCTTGGCGCCGAACAGGGCCGGGGCAATCGCATTCAGTCCTTCGCTGGTGGGATAATCCACGATTACCGCCCGCTGTGCCACCCGCGAGAGTTCCCGAATCAAAACCGGCCAGGCCGTGCAATGGGGAAGCAAACGAAACGAGATCACGGTGTCAAAGGATTGATCCGGGAACGGAAGCGCCACCACATTGCCAGTCACGAACCGGCATGCGCCGCTCTCCACAACTCCGGCAATCCGGCGTCGGCAGGACTCATCACTCCCCAGCACCGTCACGGGATAACTGCGTCGGCACAAGGGAATCGCCAGTTGCCCGTGCCCACCGCCGACATCGAGGAGGGAAACACCGGGCGAACCCGCCAGCATTCCGGCTGTGATGTCTTCCTGGACAGTCAGAAACCACTCGCCAACCGGCCCCTTGAAACGGGAAGCGTAACCGTCCGATGAGGTTTCGATATCCGCCGTTTCGGGTTGTTCCTGGATCGTTGTCATGACGTCTGACTCTACCAGACTCGACGACTGTGCGAAACGAGAACCTTCAGGCATTCGGGATGCGAATGATAAAAGTGCTGCCCTGGCCCGGCGTACTTTCCACGGCCACACCGCCGTGGTGCGCGATGGCGATGTGCTTGACGATGGCCAGTCCCAATCCGGTTCCACCCATCGCACGACTGCGGGCTTGATCGACCCTGTAAAAGCGCTCGAAGATCCGTTCCAGATGCCTCTTCTCGATTCCAGGCCCCTGGTCGGCAACCCTGATCTCGATCAGGGCGGGGCCTGACTGGACAACCGTCACAGTAATTTTGGATTCCCCCGAACTGTACTTAATGGCGTTATCCAGGAGGTTTCCAACCGCCTGTTCCAGCAACGGGGCATTGATCGGAGCCGTCACCATCTCGGAAGAATCCATGACCAGTAGAATGCCCCGGGCCTCCGCGCGGGCGGAGAATGTCTGAACGGCCCGTGCCAGCACGTCGTTGATCGCCTCGGGCACCAGAATCACGCCACCCCGTTCAGATTCATGCTCAAGACGGGACAGACTCAAGAGATCCTCAACCATCACCTCGAGTCGATTCGCCTGGCGTTCCATCATCTCCAGAAACCGTTTGGCCTCGTCCGGTCTTTCGAGAGCCCCGTCAGTCAACGTTTCCACGCATCCCTTCAACGTCGTGATGGGAGTCTTGAGTTCATGAGAGACGTTGGCGACAAAATCGCGGCGCAAGGCCTCCAGCCGCTTCAGCCGGGTGATGTCATTCATGACCACCAGCGCGCCGATACTGACACCGGCGGCATCTTTCAACGCCGTGCCATGAAGTTGAATGAAACGATCCGTTTCGTCCCGCAACACGATATCCCGCTCCAGGGATCCTTCCGCCGTCAAAACCGCCGTCAGGAATTCCTGCAAGTCGATATTGCGTACCGTCTCCAGGATGTGCCGACCCCGAACGTCATCGGACTTGAGTCCCAACAACCGGCACGCAGCCGGATTGACATGCAAGATATGCTGGGCGCCGTCCACCGCCACCACCCCCTCCACCATGTTGGCCAATACCGCCCGTTGTTCCTGGTTCTGGGTGGCCACCATTCGAATCCGCTCGCTGAGTTGTGCCGCCATCTGGTTCATCGTGCGGGCCAGTGATCCCAGTTCGGCCGTATCCGGCACCGGAACGCGGGCATTCAAATCGCCCTGCGCAAACTGTTCCGAAATCTGCCGCATATACTCCAGTGGACGACTGATCCGCCGGGACAAGACGAATGCCAGGAGGGCAAAAACCGCCACAACGCTCAACGCGCCCCAGACGATATGGCTGTAAAACGTGCTCAGCGAATCTTCCACAACCGCCAGGGGCAGGGAGGTGCGGATCACGCCGGCCACTTTCCCGTCCAGCATGATGGGAAGGGCAAAATACATCAGGCGCCGGGCCACGGTGTCACTGTACCGAATCGACTGACCGTTTCCACCGGCAAACGCGGCGGCAATTTCGGGGCGACTCCGATGATTATCCATCACCTCGGGATTCTCGGACGAATCCCCGATAACGCGGCCATCCGGCAAAATGACCGTGATCCGGGTCGCTATCAGCCGTCCCAGTTCCTTGCACAGCCGATCCACCGCGCCGGGATTCTGATCCAACGGGTGAGGCAGATTTCTGGCAAACAACTGTGCGCGCATCTCCAGATCCGACGCCGTCTGATGCTGGTGGAATTGACGAAGAGAATGCTCGGCATACCAGGCGATCCCGATCAGCGCGCCGAGCGTGACCACCAGAAAATAGCTGAAGATCTGCCAAAATAATCGTCTGCGATGCATGATTACTCCTTGAACCGGTATCCGACTCCGCGAACGGTCTCGATATAGTCCCCGCGTTTCCCCAGTTTGCGGCGAAGCGACACCATCTGGACATCCACGGCCCGGTCTGTCACGGCGTAATCCTCGCCCTTGACGCCATCGACGATCTGTTCTCGGGTAAACACCCAACCGGGGCGTTGCGCGAGAAAATGCAGGAGCCGGAACTCCGATGCCGTCAGTTCAATCGACGTCTTTCCGCACACCACCTCATGCCGTCCCGGATTAATCGTAATGTCATGAACCTTCAGCATCTCATCCGCCTTCACCGGAACCGTATCGCGGCGCCGGAGCACCGCATGAATCCGGGCGATCAGGATCTTCATATTAAACGGTTTGGTGATGTAATCGTCCGCGCCCAGCGCCAATCCGGTCACAATATCCGATTCCTCGCCGCGGGCGGTCAGCATGACAATCGGGATGGTGGCGGTTTCGGGCTTGGCCTTCAGCAACCGGCAGATCTCCAACCCGCCCACGCCCGGCAACATGAGATCCAGCAGAATCAGACTGGGTCTGCGCTGGGGAATATCCCGAAGCGCCTGTTCCCCGTTACCCAGTCCCGTGACGTCATACCCTTCGCGCGTCAGGTTATAGGTAAGCAGATCCAGGATATCCGCCTCATCCTCAACAACCACGATATGCTTTCTGGTCATCCATTTACCTCGCCATTGAAATGCCACAGTCTAGGGCTAAATGATTACAAATGAAAAAAGAATTGTGTTAGAAATCTGTGAGAAGTCAATCAGTTGATTCGTGTTGGGGGTTGACGGCCCGGATGGTTTGCCCCATCTTGGCCGCATCCAAATGAAGAGGGAGTATCCATGTCTGAACGTGAATCCGCAATCAAGCCGGGCGCCATCATCCAGGGTTTTACGGTAAAAAAAGTCACCCCCCTTGCCGTCCTGCGGGGCGTCGCCATCGAACTGGAGCACGCCGCCTGCGGCGCGCGCGTCCTGCACCTGCATACCCCCCAGGACACCGAAAACCTCTTCTCCATCTGTTTCCCCACTCCCCCTCCGGACGACACCGGCGTCCCCCATATTCTGGAGCATTCCGTCCTGGCCGGCTCACAGCGTTTCCCCGTGCGCGAGCCTTTCTTCGAGATGCTGAAGTCGAGCGTGGCCACGTTCATCAACGCCATGACCGGCCCTGACTGCACCTATTACCCCGTCTCCAGCAACGTGCGGCAGGATCTCTTTAACCTGGCCGAAGTCTATTGTGACGCCGTCTTTCACCCCGTGTTGAGCGAAAGCACGTTTCAGCGCGAAGGACATCACCTCGCCCCGGCGGATCCCGCCAACCCCGCCGGAGCATTGACCGTGAGCGGCATCGTTTACAACGAGATGAAGGGCGTCTTCTCAAGCCCGGAGAGCAAATTATTCTATACCTGGATCAAACACCTGCTTCCCGACACCGCCTATGCCCTGAATTATGCGGGCCATCCGGAGTCCATTCCCGACCTGACCTATGCCCGGTTCAAACGTTTCCACGAGGATCATTACCACCCGTCAAACGCCTATTTTTATTTTTATGGCGACATCCCCACCCTTGATTATCTCGCCTTTCTCGCCCCGCGTCTTGAAGGAATGGAACGTCGTCCACCCCCGCCCATTCCCGCGCTCCAGCCGCGCTGGTCCACCCCCGCCCGCCACCTGGAAACCTATCCCGCTTCGCAGGAGGATTCGCTGTCCGGTAAGACCTTTCTGGCCATGACCTGGCTGACCGGGAATGCCCTGAATCCCGAACTCGCCGTGCTCCGCCATGTCCTCACCTATATCCTTTTCGGCAATGAGGCCGCTCCCCTGAAAAAGGCCCTGATTGACTCTCAACTGGGGCACGACATCCTGGACTGCGGCGACCTCGATCTGGGCCCGGAATCCCTTTTCACGCTCGGACTCAAAGGCAGTGAACCGGAACGGGTTGACGCCTTCGAGACCGTGATCCTGACCTCCCTGACCGCCCTCGTTAAACAGGGACTGAAGCCGGAGTGGGTTGAATCCGCATTCCAGCAAACCGCCTACCATTACCTCGAAATTCCAACGCTGTTCCCCCTCCACACCATGAACCGGGTCTTGGGCGCCTGGATTCACGGCGCTGACCCGCTGACGTTCATGGATATGGGCCGTCACCTCGAAACCTGCCGGAGCCGGTATGCTTCGGATCCGGAACTCTTCTCCCGCCTCATCCTGGAGCAACTGGTCAACAACCCCCACCGACTCACCACCGTGCTCAGCCCGGACAAGGACTGTCAGGCCCGGACCGACGCCGCCTTCGCCGGGCGTATGGCCGCTGAACGCAGCCGCCGGACGGAGACCGAGACCCGCCGGATTGCCGAGCAGGCCACGGCCATCGAGGACTCCGCCGGAACCCCGAACTCGCCGGAAATGATTGCGCTTCTCCCGCGGCTCGCCGTGCGGGATCTTCCCGCGAAACCACGCGCCATTCCCACCCTTCTGAGCAGTCTGCGCCTTTCAGATTCCTCCTCTCCGATCTCAAATGCCATATCCCCTATCCCCCTTCTCCGGAATGATGTTTTCTCCAATGGCGTGAACTACCTGCAGTTCAGTTTCAATCTGGCGGGATTGCCGGATGAGCTCTGGTCATGTCTTCCCCATTACTGCGACGCGATCACCAAGTTTGGCGCCGCCGGAATGAATTACGAATCCATGGCGGGACGGGTGGCCGCGTCAACAGGCGGCATCTCCTGTTCGCCCTCCTTTCAGCATCACGCCACAATCCAGGGACTGCCCGTGCTGACCTTGCGCTTTGCCTGCAAGGCTCTCGACAGTCAGATGAACAAGGCCATGGGGGTTCTCCATGACCTTGTCTTCTCCGTTGATCCCCGCGACCGGAACCGCCTTCGCGATGTGCTCGCCCAGACGCGTTCCGGCTACCGGAGCGATATCATGGAAAACGGACTCGGTTACGCCCAGACCCACGCCGGACAATACCTGAACCCCATCGGGGCGCTTGACGAGCAATGTCACGGCATTCCCCAGGTGGCGCTCGCCGCCCGGCTGTGCGACCACTTCGACCAGGAGTCCGATCTTCTGATGGATCGCATCGAACGCATCCGATCCTTTATCCTCTCCCCCGCCCGCCTGGCCGTCAGTTTCACAGGTTCCGATGGCGCTTTTGAAACCGTGAGAGAAGCCTTCACCAGTTGGATCTACCCGAAAGGTTCGACTGAGGATTGCGGCGGCACAATCTCAAATTTCAGATCTCAGATCTCAAACCCAGATTCCAAATCTCAGATCTCAAATCTCAAATCTCATATCCCACATCCCCGCACCGGCCTCGCCGTCCCCATCCAGGTGTCCCACTGCGTCCAGGCCATGTCGGCGCCGACGTTGATCAACCCCCGTTCCGCCGCCTTGATGATCGGCGCCCACATGGTGCGGTTTGACTACTTTCTCAGCGAAATCCGCCTCAAGGGAAATGCCTATGGCGCGGACTTTTCCTATCACCCGCTTGCCGGCACGCTCTTCATGACCTCGTTCCACGACCCCCATATCACCCGCACCCTGGACATCTTTGCCCGGACGCCGGACTACGTGCGATCCGCCAACTGGTCTCAGTCCGACATTGACCGGGCCATCATTGGAACCGCCAAGGGCGACGAGAAACCGCTGCGACCGGGTGAAGTCACCGGCGAGGCGCTTGCCCGCCATATGCAGGGAGTCACTCCCGAACTGCGGGAGTCCTTCTATCAGGCGCGACTCGCCGTTACCCCGGAAGCGGCCCGCATCGCGTTGCTGGAAACTCTGGAAGCCGGTCTCGTCTCGAGCCCTGTCTGCGTGCTCGCCTGCCGCGAGAAACTCGAGGAAGCCAATAAGGGCCTTGGCGGCAAGGCGCTCGCCATCCGTGATGTGGTGATGTAAGGGATCCGCTACAGCGAAATGATCGTCACCCCGTCGCCGCCCGGTGTCTGGCCGATTTCTCCCAGCCTGAAATGACGGATTCCCATTTTCTTCAGGCGCTGGTGCAGGGCCTTGCGCAATGCGCCTGATCCATGGCCATGAATGACACGGACTTCCTCGCAGCCTTCCAGAATGGCGTCATTCAGGAACCGCTCCATCCGAAGCAGCATTTCCTCAACCCGTAACCCGTGCATATCGATCTCACGTCGCCCACCACCGGACGGATGAGGGCGCCGGGCGGGAACCTCGCCATGTCGTTCCTTTTTCCGGAGCGGGCGGGGACTGCTCAACCCCGAAACCAGGACATTCAGGCTGACCTGATTGACATCCACCACCGCCCTCTTACCGTCGCGGCTCACGGATCGGATCGTCCCATGATCCTTAAGCAGACTGATCCAAACGCGAGCTCCGACCGTAACGCCGATTGATTGTTCTGGTGTCTGACTCATGGCGCTGTACTTTTGCATAACCTCTCTTGACCGGCAAGGCGGCAATCCTGATAATCCAAGCCCATGTCTTTCAAGGTTCTATTTTTATGCACGGGAAATTACTACCGGAGCCGGTTCGCGGAGATCCTGTTCAACCGACATGCCGCCCGGCTGTCGCTGGACGCCCGGGCGGATTCCCGAGGCGTGGCCATCGAATTGGGCGTGGACAATCCCGGACCCCTTTCAACCCATGCCTTCAATCGGCTTAAGCGCCTGGATGTCATGGATGACACCGCGTCACGATTTCCTCGCCAGGTTGAGGAGGAGGACTTCCGCCGCGCTGACCTCATTATCGCGCTCGACGAAACGGAGCACCTGCCTATGATACAGAAACGTTATGCGCCCTGGGCAAACCGTATCGAGTACTGGAACGTTGCCGATCTCGGTTTTTTATCGCATGAAGAAGCCCTGCCAGCCATCGAGCGGAAAGTGCTGGAGTTAATCAGCCGCCTGAACAAACCATGAGCGATCCCGTCATAGAAGCCCGGGAAGTCCGAAAGTGTTACGGCGACTTCACCGCTGTGGACGGCATTTCCTTCGCCGTCAATCGCGGCGAACTGTTCGGCCTGCTCGGACCGAATGGCGCGGGGAAAACCTCGACCATCCGGATGATCTACGGATTCTCCCCCCTGAGCGGAGGCTCCCTGCAAGTATTCGGGCAGGAAATCACCACCCATTGGCGCAGCATCAGGACGCGTCTCGGGGTATGCCACCAGGACGATAATCTTGACGAGGAGATGTCGGTTCGTGACAACCTTGAAGTCTTCGCCGGATTCTTTGGCATCAGCAAGGCGGTTGCGCGCGAACGCGCCACCCAACTTCTGACCTTTTATGGTTTGGAAAACAAATCCAAAGCGCCCGTCCGGGAACTGTCGGGCGGCATGATGCGCCGCCTGGCACTGGCCCGCGCCATGATCAATGAACCCGACTTGCTGATCCTCGACGAACCCACCACGGGCCTCGATCCGCAAACCCGACACCAACTCTGGGAGAAACTCGCCAAACTGAAACAGCAGGGCGTCACGATCCTCCTGACCACCCACTACATGGAAGAGGCCGCCCAACTCTGCGACCGGTTGATCATCGTGGACCATGGCAAGATCCTCGTTGAGGGTAAACCACGGGACCTGGTCGCCCAATACGTGGGCAACCAGGTCATCGAAAGCAGTCCTGTTTGCGACGGGCTGCGGAAATTTGTCACCGACCGCAAACTTGAACATGAGGATCTGGGACACCGCATGTTGATTTATTGCAAGGATGACGAAACGCTTTATCACGAAATCACCCACACCTACTGTCAGGATAACTGCATCCTGCGAATGGGAACGCTGGAGGACGTGTTCCTCAAATTGACCGGACGGGAGTTGCGGGAATGAGTACCGGCAACCATCTCACCTGGCGGCTCCTGCGGGTCTGGCGCCGCGACTGGCTCGTCACCCGACGCTCCTGGCTGATCGGATTCCTGACGCCGCTTCTGGAGCCCATCTTCTACATTGCGTCATTGGGATTCGGCTTCCGCCTGATGATCCCCGAGGTTCACTACCAGGGACAGACCCTGACCTATGTGGTTTTCATGGCGCCGGCCATCATCGCCACCAACATCATGTACACGGCGTTCATGGAGAACTCCTTCTCATCCTTCGTCCGGATGTACTACCAGAAAACCTATGATGCCATCATGGCCACACCGCTCTCGGTGGACGAAATCATCGCCGGTGAAATCATGTGGGGCGCGACCAAGTCCCTGCTCGCGGCCAGTGTGATGACCACTGTCCTGAGTCTGTTCGGGCTGGTTCATTTTCCAACCGGCCTGGGCATCCTTCCCCTGGCATTCCTGGGTGGACTCCTGTTCGGCGCTGTCGGCATGATCTTCACCGGCGTCGTGAAAAGCATCGACATGTTCAATCTGCCGATCTTCCTGTTCATCACGCCGATGTATCTGTTCAGCGGCACCTTCTTCCCGATCGAGACCCTACCCGGCTGGGCCCAGATCGTCGCCTACTGCCTGCCTCTCTCCCACCTGGTAACGCTCTCCCGGAATCTTTGCCTGGGCACCATTACCGGGACCCAGGTTCTTGTCTCAGGCAGTTACCTGGTAGCAGCGACCGTGATTCTGATCCCCATCGCCCTGCGCGTCATGCGCCGCCGCCTGATCAAGTAGACGCGAAAAACCCAGTGCTTAAGCGCTTAAGCACGTCGCTCACTGCTTCTTCTCATTCACCATTCCCTGAGCACAGTTCACTTAGCCGTCTCCAGAAAACCGCAGACTTCGGATATCAGACTCAAACGCTCCGGAGATCTCCGGCCTCACAAATACCGCTCAACAAGAAAAACATGATTCATGCGCTTGTGCGCCACTATGCGCAACACTTTGCTGAATTTCTGAACACTTTGCGCGATCCTTGACCGGGTAGTTCCACTCATGTATCTTTCCCCAGATGTCATTGGAATAACGGTGCTTGCGATATATTTTAATGAGGTTTG
>CAYHEL010000046.1:0-2927 GCA_964355415.1 uncultured Verrucomicrobiota bacterium
CGGTGCACTAGCTTGCGAAAGCAACGATGACCGCCGCCACGCACGCCAGAACGAACAGGACGGCCAGGGTGATTTTAACGATACTCCAGGGCCTCTGCCCCTGCACCTCGCCGCTGCGGGCATTGACGAGGAACCGGTAGGTTTTGTCGTGATATCGGTAGGCGCTCATCCACACGGGCAGAAGTAGGTGTTTGAAACCGATCTTGTCGTATCCCGTGGAGACCGTTGAAATCTGCTGGTGGTCACCCCCGATGTCACGGCAGATCGTCCGGCGGATGGTCACATCCATAATCTGACGCGCCTGCTCGAACCCCGCCTTTAGATCCAGTTGGTAACTCTCGCAGACAAACCCACTGACATATTCATCGCTGTAGGCGACAGCATCCTTGGTATCCCACGGCTCCAGCGACTGGGCAAGGGTTACCGGGAGACTGGTTCCGGCCACCACGAGCACATCATCGAAGGTATTGGATACAGTCCCGCTGACAAATGACCAGCGTGTCCGGCGAACCTGCCGGGTCTGCTGCACGTTTCTACCGTTGACGGTTGTGGTGTAGGTTTCAGTCACCCAGTAATCATCACCACGCTGACCCGTGTAATCCGTCTGCGTTAAACAGTCATAGGTCCATGAAGGGATATAGATACCGTCCACCCTGGCTGCACTGGCCATTTTCCGGAGATCTCCGGGGGCAAACCAGAGGCCTTTGACCCAACCCTGAAATTGCTTGATCGCCTCCTCGCGGGTCGTCTTGAAAGGAAGCAGCCCATTGGGTTTGATGAGTTTCCGCGAGGACTGCCCGGCCACAACCGGCGCCCCGCAGAAGGCGCAGCGGTCGGCAGTGACATTCGCATTAAAAACCGTCTTCGCGCCGCATGTCTCGCAATGGATCTCGATGCGGTCACAGGATTCCTGTTTATCAGACAACTCCGTCAGAGCGACCAGAAAATCCTGTTCGCCCGGGCCCTGCCCCTCTTGAACGATGGCATTCTCCGTGCCGCACCAGGGGCATTTCAACATCGTGGTGCCGGGCGAATACTCCAACTTTCCCCCGCATGACTTGCAGGGAAACTGGGCAGCCTTTCCGGAGGATGCAGGCGTCATTGCGGCAACGGAGGCGGCGCCACGGGAAAGAGTACGGCAAGTTCGGGAACCGCACCGGCGGCAACCCATCCGCTCATTCCCTGCTTCCAGACCAATGTCTCGCGTGTCAATTGCCCGGCCGTGATCCGGCCCTTGAGGCCATCCATATCAAAGGGGCCCGCCTGCTGGCCGTTGACGGCAACGTGAAAGGCCAGGACGGCAGGCAACGGGGGCGGAGCCGAAGCGGCATTCCCGGCCATCGCCTGCGTCATCTGCTGGGCCATGGCAAAACCCGCACCCAATCCCACGCCCGCCCCGGCGACACCGGAGGGGTTCTTGGCCGCGGACTCCATGGCGTTGGCAGTCTGGTATTGCGCATAGGCATTCAGGTTACCAATCACGCCCATGCTGCTGCGCTTATCCATCGCCTGCTCAACCTCGGGCGGCAGGGAGATATTCTCCACATAGAGCGCGGTGACCTTGATCCCGAACTGGTCAAAATCATGGGCAATCCGCTTGGTAATGAATTGACTCAGTTCATCATAGTTGGCGGCCAGATCCAGAACGGGGATTTTTGACTCTCCAAGCACATCCGCAAAACGAGCCACCAGCAAATCGCGAAGTTGCTGGCCGATTCCTTCCACGTTGAACCGCTGATTAGTCCCCACAATTTGGCGGAGGAATACCGCGGGATCCTGGATCTGAATGGCGAAGGTGCCAAAGGCACGGAGACGGACCGGCCCGAATTCGGCGTCGCGAAGCATGATCGGGTTCTTTGTGCCCCACTTCTGGTCGATAAAGACACGGGTGGAGACATAGTATACCTCGGCCTTGAAGGGGCTGTGGAACCCATAGGCCCACCCCTTCAGGGTGGCAAGGATGGGCAGGTTCTGAGTCTGAAGGGTATAGGTTCCAGGAACAAAGGTGTCAGCCAGTTTTCCCTCATTGATGAAGGCGGCGACTTGTGATTCACGCACCACCAGTTTGGCCCCGTACTTAATCTCATTCTGGTAGCGGGGAAAACGCCAGACCATTGTATCGCTCGTGTCATCGAGCCACTCAATGATGTCAACCAATTCGCCAGTCAGTTTGTCCCACAGGCCCATATGAACTCCTTTATTGCTGTACGTGAAAAAAAGGGTACCAAACGGGTCACGGCTGGCGAGTATAAAAAGTCATTTCCTGTTCACAAACAAGGGATGTCTTCCACCATCGATCACGTCAACTCGTTACGCAACCGAATGCGCAATACTTGCCGGGCCCGGTAGAGGCGGGATTCCACAGACTTTTCCGAGGTCTCCATGATGGCGGCAATCTCGGAGCAGGACAGATCTTCATAGACTGACAGAACCAGCGCCGTGCGCTGGTCTTCGGGGAGTTCAGAAATGGCCGCCAGGATGAGAGATTCGCGCTCCTTCGTGTCGACCTGATCCGATGGATCAGTCCGAGCCCCGGTCATCTCACTCTCAGAAGTGACCTCAAGCGATTGTGACGGGCGTCGCTGCCTTTGGCGAATGGCATCAATGGCCGTGTGTCGGGCCAACTGAAAAAGCCAGGAGGAGAAGCGATCACTGGTCCGGCGAAACGTAAACTTATGAAGATTCCGATAGGCTTTGACAAACGTTTCCTGCGCAACGTCCTCAGCCCCCCCCGCGTCGCCGGTCAACCGATAGACAAAATTCAGGATCGATCCCTTGTAATGGGTTATCAACGTGGTGAATGCGGCTTCATCCCCTGTCTGAGCCCGCATCACAAGATCCCGGTCAATGTCCCGCCGATCCGTCATGCCTCCTGTATACCACACGCCGACACATTTTCAAAGAAGTGCCAGGGCCTGTCGCTGTGT
>CAYHEL010000046.1:2937-11267 GCA_964355415.1 uncultured Verrucomicrobiota bacterium
CGCCACCCAGCCTCCCCGTTGCCCCCCTGCGCCCCCACCTCGCTCCTATTTAGCGGGAGGGCGGCGCGGGGGGTGGGGGGGGGGGGGGGGGGGGGGGGGGCACTTCAGAGGGTTGTCACTTCAAAGACAAGATCCCGACCTTTAAGCGAAACTTTTTGTTTGCCGACGATGGCGTGCGTGCCATCCACCTTAACCGTGGGCTCCTTGTCCGCAGTGAGAAACTTGAATGTCACATCGACCGCCCCCAGTTTCACGGTCTGACCCTCCGCAGGGCCAGTCGAAACCAGCATCCCTTCCGCTCCGCTGGCCCGGGTGAAATCTACACCGACACTGACTCCGTCGCGAACGGTCATCACACTGGATTCGCCGCGCTTAGAGGTGTTCCAATAGACGACTTCACCGCCGACTTTGCCCCAATCGAACTTCTTGCCGAAGGCCGCCACTTTCATGCTGTTTTCGGCTTTCGCGCCCATGAATCCCTGGGTTCGGCTTGTCAGGATCGAGATTACACAGTCATTCTCATCCTGCCATCGGTTTCGCCAGGCGTAAAATCCGTGAACCGAGTCGCGGTAACAAAGCGGGAGAACTTCGGCGGGATTGCGTTCCGTCATGCCGACCGGCCAGTTGATGAATGAGCAGATCGAGAGGTGGGGATAGATCGACACCGTGTCATAGGGCGCGCCCTTTTTTTCGTCGCCCGCGAGCAGGTAATGGTTGTAATACCAAAGCAACGCCGATTTTTGCTCTTCGGTCACGCCCCCCAGGCCCATGGCGAAGTAGCCGGCGCCGCTAATGTTGTCTCGCATCCAGACGTTCTGCCCGTAGCCCCCGCGGATCGGCCAGAAATCGGGACGCCCGTTGCGCATGACGGTGAGGTAGATCCATTTGAGCGTCACCATGCGGGCGTTGGGTCGTTCGACGTTAATAAAGTCTTTGCCCATCGCGTTTTTCCACACCTGCAAAGCGCTGAGGAATGCGATTTGCGAGGACATCGAGCCGGTGCCGTCACCCTCGGCGAAGAAACCGCCGTCGCCGAAGCCTTCGCTCAGATTGCGGATCATGCTCCGTTCGCTGACTTTCAGAAGCGAATCGATTTTCTTCTGATCCACCCAAGTCTCGCCGGAGACGGCCATCAGCGCCAACGCAGCGCCGCCGACCTGCATTCCATAATGGTTGCTGCCCGGCGGCATGGTGCCGCGTGTCAGTGATTCCAAGTCGAGTTTCTCGCCTTCGTTGTATTCGGCGATGAGTCGGCCAAATCTCTCGCGCGTGGCAGCGTCCCAGCCATCGTAGCAAAGGTCGTACCCCACCGCCATCCAACCGAGCGACGGCCCGGCGCGGAGGGCGCCGTAGGGTTTCAGGAACGAATACCGCTGATCGCGGTTCCGGTAACCTTCGACCGCCTTCTCGAAACATTGTTTGCCCAGTTCGGCGTATTTCTTGTCGCCGGTGATCTGGTAGAGGAACCCGTAGCCAGCCGCATGGGAGATGGTGTACGTTCCGATCGGGTCGTTCGCATGCGGTCCACCGCCATCCTGGGTCACCGCCCCTTTCGTGCCGAACAGTGTCGTCAGGGTCTCGCCGTCGCCGCCATTGAGTTGCTTTCGCAACCGAGCCAGGATCGCCTTGCCGACCGGGGTTTCGGCGCGTTGGCGCAAGACAGCCAGATCGCTCTTCCGGAACAACAGACGCGGATGCTCCCCCGCAGCAGGCGGCTTGAAACCGTCGACAGGCTTGTTCCAGGGGCGTTCGTCCGCCGGGATCATGGCCGTCGCACCCTCCTTCAGCGGCTCCACATGACCGTAAAAGCCGCCCGAGCGCTTCATCGATTTCCCGTCGGCAGTGGTGATCACGAGTTGGTAAAGTCCGACAATCATCTTCTCCATGATCCGTCCCTGGATCTCGAAGGCGTAATCGGCCTTGTCGCCATCCAGCGTTTCGTCGGGAATAACGATCTTGACGGAAAGGGAGTCCTCATCGCGCTCGACGCCAGGGGCGGAAGTTGGAGAGAACGGGGCTATAAGGCCTGGCACCATATAGCCCTTGTTCATTCCCATGCGTCCTTTCGAGGCGCTCAGCACGTTTTTTCCGTCCAGATTGAGTCCGAGCACCATATAACGCTCACCGTATTTGGGGTTACCACCCTGCAACGCGCTAGCCAGATTGATAATAAAGGAAGTTTTTTCCGGCGTAGCTGGGGTAAAAGAGGTGGCCTTGCCCTTGACAGTCCCTGCGGCGCCGATTGATTTCCCCGACGGATCGGTCGTATTGACGGCCGTGGTCTTATACGTGCCCGCCATCTGGCCATCGGCGGAGACCGTTGCGTCAAGATCGACGGCAATGGTGAACATCTCATGGTTCAGGGGGATCCAGAAATCCGGCACAAAATAGATTGTGATCGGGCCCTTGATCTTGCCTTCCACAATGGGCGCCTTCGTCATGTCCACATAGTGATAACTCCGGCTCAAACCGCCCCGCGAACCGCCGACTGCGGACACCCATTGGTTGGTGCGTTCGCGGGCATACAGATAAAAAGGCATCCCCCTTTTTTCGCAGAAGTTACCCAGTTCAATATCCCAGCGCCGTTCCGGTTGCTGCGCCCGAACATCTAAACACGGAGTCAACAACGCCACCGCAAAAAAGAAGAACGAAAAATACGAGACTTTCATTGCCATATCCTCCCTTTATTTCGACATTCATCGGGCCGGCGTCAGCCGCAACCCAAGACGATCCGGTAAAAACGTGTTCAATAGCACACATTTCTTCACAGACACAAGCACGGATGCGCCCCCCACACACGTTTTAAATGCCACTGCGGCGCCATTCAGTGGGGTGAAGCCGGGCGACCCATGCCGCCCATAAGCAGTTTGGCCCATTCCAACCTTGCCTTCTCCCAACTCTCGGGGTCATCGTTCCAACGTCCGGGAGCAGGACAGACGGTGTCAAGTATGGCATTCGCCTCCTTCTCCCTGCCTGTGCCACGCAGCAACCACAGGTACTCGTAATCCTGGGCGCCTCGCCGCAGGGACTTCATCTGAAAGCTGGCGATCGGGCCGTTTATTCCCGCCTCGTAACCCGGATAGAACAAAACACCGTCGCCATTGATCCGCATCGAATACCGTTCCGGATAACCCGGTTTTCGGGTTTCGTCAAAGGTCAGGGGATCCGTCCAGACATCGGTCATCCACGCCCCCGGGTTGGCATTCGCCTTCGCATGGGAGAACCCCTTCTTCCTCAGATTTTGCTTATCCAACCAGTAGCAACAATCCCAGAACTGCCACCCGCCGAGATTCATCTTCCAGTTCATCAATACGATCGACCTGCCCCCGAAACCCGGCGAATCGACATAGGGCCCCGCCCCGTAACCGCCATTCACCGCCCAGACACGATCACCACGCGCCACGATCAACGGGATGTCGGCCGCGGCGGGTTCGGAGAATATGTTGACATCTCCCGCGTCGTAACGCCGCCATTGGGGGGTGGCGATAAAGGTCAGAAGTTTTGTGCCCACGGCGTCATGAACCCACTTGCAGCGCTTCTTCGATTCGGCAAAATCGGCATCGGAATGCGGCTCATCCCAGATATAACTCACCACCGTGGTCTTGAACGTCCTGGCATCGCACTCCGCCGCAATCCTCTTCGCTGATGCCTTGATTGCCATCTCGCCCACCCCTTCCGGAGTGATAAGCGCTAGATTTTGCCCCACCCCCCTGCCGACACGCTCCTTGAATCCACTGCCGTCATAGTACTTGGCAAAGCGGACAAACACCTCCTCAAACCCGTTCCCGCCGGTCGGGTGAAAATTCAAACGGTGCTGGTGCGCCATTTGAAAATAGGCGTCATACAACGACTCCTGGGCCGGATCATCCCACCCTGCCGTCAAGTGATGTCCCCATCGCAGATTTTCCGGCCCGGTATAAAGAAACGTCCGGAAATGTGTCTCATGGGGCAGGGTAAAATTCCACACGGTCAGGACAACCTTGATCTGCGAGACCACCGTTCCGCGACTCTTCACGTTGAATAGTCCGGTGTATCCGCCGGGCGCGGCCTCCTCGGGCACATAGACATCCACCCAAACCGGCTGGTTGCGACCGGCGCCGACGATAAACGGGGCGCCGTATTTCCGGGCGGCAAACGGCACCATCTGGGTCGGATGCTCCCCGGGAGTCGCGCCATGGAAAATGTTTCCCGGGTCGTTGCGCGAGGTGACCTTCACGGTCAGATAATGCTCAAGAAACAGGTCGATGTTCCCCGCAGGAATGACGGCCGCGCCCGGTCCGTTGAGATCGTGGGCGACTACACTTACATCCTTCAACTCATCCAATCCGCTATTGATGACGATCTGGAAGGCAACATACTCATTGCGGGCGCTGCCAAGAGTGACCGTCTTCGACGCCCCGTTCCAGGTGAGGTTTTGATCCTGAGGCGGATCGCCCGGTTTGACCTTCGTCGAATCCCCCACACACCATACCCGCGCCACTTGGGCGCCCCCACTTGATGAGAGCCCAAAGCACAGAACGTACACGGCCAGATGTCGTATTGAGTGTGTCATGATTTTCTCCCTATTCTGAGTTGAGCACGACTTCCCGTCCTGTTTCAGCCAGTTGACCGCAGGCGGCCTGAATGTCGACGCCGAGAGAATGACGACGGGTGGCCTTGTAGCCCGCCGCCTTCAGGTCGGCCAGGAACGCGGCGACTCGACCCTCTGTCGAGGCGCGCAAAGGGCGTCCCCGGCAATGGGAAACAGACACCGACTCCGGCGGCGGATTGTACGGGATCAGATTCACATGCGCCTGCAACCCCGCCAGCCACGCTTTCAGCGCCAGGCAATCGGCATGGGTATCCGTCACGCCGTCCAGCATGAGCACTTCGATCATAACCGGCTGCCCGAACACCGCACTGCGTTCCACCATGGCTGCGCGCAACTCAGGCAGGGGCCATCGTCTCGTCAGCGGCATCAGTTCATCACGAACATCCTGTCTCACGCTGTGTACACTGACGGCGAGTCCGACACGGGGAAAATCACGGGACAGACGCCTGATGCCCGACGGAATTCCCATTGTCGAGACCAGAAGATGCTTGCCCGAGAGATGGAATCCCCGGGGACTGCACAATTCCCCTAACGCCGCAAAGAGGTTGTCCTCGTTGTGAAACGGTTCACCCATACCCATGAAGACAACATTCCGCAACTGGCGCCCTTCGCTACGGAGCAGTTCCCCCGCCTGAACGACCTGGTCGAGCATCTCCGCCGCCGACAAATTGCGAACCCCACGCAACCGGCCCGTGGCACAGAAGAGGCACCCGCCCGCACACCCGGTCTGCGACGACACACAGAGAGAGGAACGTCCGGTCTGGATCCGAAGGATAACACTTTCGAGGGACTCCCCGCCTGCCGTCCGGAAGAGAAGTTTGCTGGCGCCGTCACGATCCGAATGACGCACTCCAATCCGTGCAAGTTCATGAAACCGCACCTCCCCGGCAAAGGCATCCCGTCCGGTCTCGGGAAGGGCGTCCAACGCCGCCCGCGCGCCGGAAAAGGAGCGAAGGAAATGACTTCTCATGCGGCGAATCGCGCGGGGGTCGAACCGAACCCGTTTGCGCAGCGCCTCCAGGCCTGCCTGGTCATGAATCGGAATCATTGCTCGAAATAGGTGTAACCCCGAATGCCGGTCTTGTACGTCTTGATAAAGGCATTTCTTTCCTTGGCCGTAATGAGACCATGCCGACACGCCCGTTCGGCGCGAAGCTTGATGGTCTCCACCATGTGCTCGGGGTTGTATTCCATATACTCAAGGATTTCATCGACACGGTCGCCGGTGATCTGCCGAACGGACTCGATGCGACCCTTTTCGTCGATCCGGACATGGAGGACATTGGTGTTTCCCAACAGGTTGTGCATGTCGCCAATCGTCTCCTGATAGGCGCCGGTGAGGAAGATACCCATATAATAGTCCCGCCCATCCCACTCGTGTAACGGAAGAACATGTTTGACATCATGGAGATCGATAAACTTGTCGATTTTACCGTCGGAATCGCAGGTAATGTCGGCCAGGACTCCCTTGCGCGTGGGGCGCTGGTTGAGCCGATGGATGGGCATGATCGGGAACAACTGATCCACCGCCCAGAAATCCGGAATGGACTGGAAAACGCTGAAATTCCCGTAATAGACATCGGCGATGGCGGCATCCAGACCCTCCAATTCATCGGGAATATACTTGCGGCCCCGGGTCATCTCGGACATCTGGCAGACGATGTGCCAGAAGATGGTCTCCGCCAGGGAACGCTCGCGCAACGAAATGGATCCATGCAGAAACATCGTGCGCAGTTCATCCCGGTAATATACGGCGTCATGATATGCCTCCTGCATATTACGGGGCGACAGGGAGTGGCAAACCTCCATCAGGTTCTGCAACATCTCATTGGACGAGGGATCCAACGTCTCCGGAATACTGAGCGGCTCGAATCGGCGCACATCCAGGATATTGAAGATCAAAACCGAGTGGTGAGCCGCCGTCGCGCGCCCGGATTCGGTGACGATCGTGGGATGTGGAATACCGCACTCATCGAGTGTGTTCATGATCGTCTCAACGACCACTGAGGCATACTCGGAGGTGGAGTAGTTCGTGCTGCATTCATAGTTGGTGTGGGATCCATCATAGTCCACGGCGAGTCCGCCGCCCATATTCAGGATCCCCATTCCCGCGCCCTCGCGAACCAGTTCGACATAGAACCGGCAGGCCTCGCGCAGTGCCATGCGCACCTTGCGAATATCCGACACCTGACTGCCCAGATGATAGTGTAGCATCTGGAGACAGTCCAACATGCCCTTCTGGCGAAGTTTGTCCACCAGTTCAATGATCTGGCTCGAATCGAGACCGAACTTGCTGCGATCCCCGCCCGAGGAATCCCAATGTCCGCCGGCCCGGCTCGACAACTTGGCGCGCACGCCCAGTACCGGTTTAATATTCAACCGTTGAGCGCGCTCAAGAATCAGTTCCAGTTCACTGGGCATTTCAATGACCAGAACGGTGCGCGTTCCCATCTTGAGGGCTTGCAGGGCAATGTCGATGAACTCCTCGTCCTTGTAGCCGTTACAGGAGACAAAAGCCTCGTGATCCTTCATGAGGGCCAGCGCGGCAATCAGTTCGGCCTTGCTACCCGCCTCAAGACCGTGATGGTACTCGCGACCGTACTCGGTGATGTCACCGACAACCTCAAACTGCTGGTTGACCTTGATGGGAAACACGCCGCGATACTGGCCCTGGTAGGCCGCATCGAAAATGGCCCAGCGAAAACTCTCGTTAATCTCCTTGATCCGCGAGGCCAGAATGTTCGAGAACCGGATCAGGACGGGCATGTTGAGATCGCGGCTACGGCACTCGTCGATGAGGTGCATCAGGCTGATTTCGGTGGGACTTTTCGGACCATTTGGGCGGACAATCACCTCGCCACCGGGCGTGATGTCGAAATAACCCTGCCCCCAACTCCGAATCCCGTATAAATCCGCGGAGTTTTCCGCCGTCCACCGCGTCAATGCCTCATGCCTCATGATCCCCGCCTCCCGTGTCCGATTTCTGGACGGGAACATACCATCCACGCCGTTGATGGTCAGTAGAAATCAACGACCCTACACACCCGAGTAGGCAAGAAATCCGCCATCGACGGGGATCACCACGCCGGTGACGAACGACGCCTCGTCGGAAACGAGATAAGTCAGGGCGCCACACAGATCCTTCGGCTCGCCGAAGCGGTGCATCGGGGTCTTGTTGATCACCTTCTGCCCTCGGGCCGTCAACGTCTTTCCATCCTGCTCCAGCATCAGAAAACGGTTCTGCTGGGTGATGAAAAATCCCGGGGCGATCGCGTTGACACGAATATTGACCGGAGCCAGATGAACCGACAGCCAACGCGTGAAATTCTCGACCGCCGCCTTCGCCGCCGAATAGGCCGCCACCTTGGTCAGGGGCTGGGTCGCCGACATGGAGGAAATATTGATCACGCTTCCACCGTTCTTCAGCATCGCCTGGCAAAACACCTGCGAAGGAAGCAGACTGCCTATAAAATTGAGCTTGTTGACAAACTCAAAACCGGCCAGATCCAACCCGAAGAAGGAATCTTCCAGTTTGATTCCTTCCACAAACTGTTCGGCGGGGCAGGTTCCTTTGGGGTGATTTCCACCGGCGCCATTGACAAGAATATCCAGTCGGCCCCACTTCGCCAAAATCGCATCCCTCGCCGCTTCAAGTGATCCGCGTTCAAATACGTTGACGCCCAAGACCAGGGTATCGGTCAGCCCCTTATCCGCCAGCGCCGTCTGAAATCCTTCCCAC
>CAYHEL010000047.1:0-11262 GCA_964355415.1 uncultured Verrucomicrobiota bacterium
CGGCTCCGGTTGAAGCGGGAAGCATGATGCCAATATAGTCACCGGGCATCCGCTTGATGAGCGGTCTGAGCGCCCAGATTCCCGTAATCACATCCCGATAGGTTTTCACACCGCCAAGCTGATCCGCCAGCACCACACGGTCAGGATCGAGCCCCGCCTGGGCAAGAAATACCGAGGTCAAGGTCGATCCGGCAGGAATGGTCGCCCGTGCACCATGCGTGGCTGCCGATGTTGAGAACCACGTTTCTGGAATCGGTTTGAGTTCCAGCTTCACAGGGGCCGCCGCGAGGCCGCGGGCTGCCAGCAAGACATCACCGACACTCTCAAGTCCGGATCCGTCGTTTACATGAAAGCCGAACTCGGATTGAATCCAGAGCCCCAGATCAACCAGCGCCAGACTATCGAGGTTCAAATCACGGGCCAGAGAGTCCTCGTCTCCGATTGCAGAGCGTCCTGTTATCTCACTCAGGTGCCGGATCACCAGATCCCGGGTCGCCGCCGGGACGTCCGACACGTCTCCTGCCGAGGCGCCGGACACCGGCTCCGGCAACTCATGGGCGCCGCCCTTTTCCCAGATCGTATAAGGCACATACCAGGAGGCGGGCGCATCCTGATTATAATAGGCTTCCAGATAGCGGTTGATCGCGGCACGCCCGCCCTGCCGGGGCAGATCCACCGGCTCGTACAATTCGATGGTCACCTTCCGGCGGGGAGAGAAGAAGAGTCCATTCGCCAGCGTTGAGAGAATCCCCTTCTTCAAGACTTGGCCCAGCGGTGGCGCCATTCCGGCGGCCCGGCTGAACCCGCTACCCCAAATCCCCCGGATCCGAACCAGAACCACACGGACGCCGGGGAGTTGTTTCAGGATGGTTTCCACGGCGCTGGATCCCGCCAAGTCTTCCGTCTTACGCCGCATGATGTGCCCGGAGGGATAGAGCAACAGGTTTCCACCGGATCGGAGCGCCTCCACGCACTTGACGACCCCCTCCTCCACCCCCTTGCGACTGGCCTCCCCGTACTGGTTGGGATCCGGAATCGTCACCACGTTCAGACGCGCCGCCAGCCACCGGATACCGGGCCGGTTCACTTGATCCTGATCGGCCAACGGACGCGGATGAAAGCGGGAATAGAGTTGCGACATCAGAATCACAGGATCAATCAGACCGGGATGATTCGGCAGGAAGAGGATTCCGGCACTCCCTCTGGTCGCAACGTCACCGGCTCCGGTTACATGAACCCGGTAACGAAGACGGAGAACCAGTCGGACAAAGAGGATTAATAATTGATTGATCATGACGGGTTGTACCGCCGACTTCTTCATTCAAGCAGACGAAAGACATTCCACGAGGCCCTGCGGCAAACACGCGGCCATGATACTATAATTCGCCACCGAATCCACGAGAATCATGCCTCTCCGGTTCATCCCAAATTCATAGGGAACAGGGGGATATTTGACTGATTGTAGTTAATAGACTTGCACCCATCAAACCGTTCGGACTAGCATCCCACACAGAAAATGTGTTTATTCACAGATAGAACGTTGTCTGCACGGAGACTGATGGAAATCCGAAGAGCTAGACAGACCGATGTGAATGCGATGTGCGCGGTCGACCGCATTGCACGAGTTGATGAGAAACGACGACGGTTCATCCGCGATGCGGTGCGACATGGTATCGCACAGGTTGGGCTCGTGGACGGACAAGTCGCAGGGTACGCGGACATTCCAGTTCGTATCCTACGCGATTAAAGGGGACTCGATCAGATTGAGTCTGCTGAACCCGGATGTCGTGGCGAAGGACGTCGCGTCATCAGACGCTCTGGCCAAGGCGATCACTGACAACAAAGACAACCCAAAACTCTTCCGAGACGAGATGGTGTTTCAAAAGGTCAAGAACTGACATCAAACCAGCCATCGGGTATTCGTCGCCAGCGCGCCGAATCCCTCATATGGGTATTGGGATTGTTGAGTTAGCACGACTCCATCACGGTCAATTCTCGGATCATCATGTCCCTGACCTTGTTCTTCAATTGGAATGCGGAATAATCGCGATACTCCTCCCACGTCACGGCAGGCAGACTCCGTAGCACGACCGGTCCCGGTCTCAACACCATCGTCCCCCGCGGCGGTGCGCGCTCGCTGCCCAGGATGCAGAGGGGCAGGATCGGCGCCTTGGTTTCCAGGGCCAGCCGGAAAAGGGTGCCATGGAACGGCCCGACCTCCATCGTGCGGGTCCGGGTCCCCTCGGGAAACGCAATCACGGACACCCCTTCACGCAATAACGCTGAAGCCCGGTTGAAAAACTCCTCCACTGGCATATCGTTGACCCCCAGATATCCCGCCCACTTCGCCATGGGCCCCCACAACGGCAGCCGGAAAGGCCATGTATTGACAACCTGGACGGCCTGATCCAGCGGCAGAACCGCCATGAGGAAGGGATCGGACGAGGAACGGTGATTGCAGATGACAATGCAGGGATCCGGGATCGCTCCACCGGAATGATTCTCGAACCGAACCCTCACGAGAGGCCTCGGGAGCAGGTAGATCACGACAAAACCGTACCAGCGAATCGCCCGGCGGAATAACCTCATCGCCCGACGATGCCCCACGAAAGGCGCCTGGACGGCAATGAACAGCGCCAGAAGAGGAACCGCGATCAGGGAGAAAAGGACCAGAAGAATATAAAAACTGACATTCAGGCAGAGCAGTTTGAGATGCGGGTCATTTCACTTCTTCAGGCCCGCTTCTACTCTTTTTCCTGTTTCAGCATCAGGATGAAGTTATACACATCATCCAGAGTCCGAATGGTGCGGACGCGCTCATCCTCCCGGATCTGAACCTTGAATTGCTTCTGCAGTGCCACGATCAAATCCACAATATCCAGACTGTCGAGCCCGAGTTCATCGAAGATCTTGGCCTGGGGAACCAATTTCTCCGGGTCAATCTCAAACGAGTCCTCAAAAACCTTGTTGGTCAATTTGATAATGTCTTCTTTGGTCATAATGTTCTCCCTACACCATCCTGCATACCAAAACCGCGCTGATCCCGCCAAACGCAAAACTATTCTTCACCACCACGCGCGCCTCGCGTTGCATCACGCCCCCCATGACATGCCCCACCCCGGCGCATTCAGGGCTGACATTTGTAAGATTCAGCGTGGGATACAGCAAACCCTTCCGGATTCCCGCCAGTGAGGCGGCCAATTCGATGGCGGCCGAGGCGCCCAGCGTGTGTCCGATATAGCCCTTGAGGCTGCTCACAGGCACCTTCGCCCCGAATACTTCCCCAATGGCCTCCGCCTCCTCCTTGTCGCCCTGCATCGTCGCCGTGGCGTGGGCATTCACGTAATCAACCTGCCCGGGTTCGAGTTCCGCCGCTTTCAACGCCTCGCGCATGCAGGTCACCATCGCGGGGCGGCTCGACTCACTCACGTGGTCTCCACTGCTGCAGGTGTGGTAACCCAGAATTTCAGCGATGATCCGGGCCCCGCGCTTCACGGCGTGGTCATACTCTTCCAGCACCAGAATTCCGCCACCTTCCCCGCAAACCAAACCATCCCTGTCGCGGTCGAACGGGCGGGGCGTCTGATCCGGGGTATCATTGTATTTCACGGAGGTGGCAAACAGCACATCAAACGATCCCGTCACCGTGGGGTGCAGTTCCTCCGCGCCTCCGCAGAGCATGACATCCTGCCGGCCCAGCCGGATCAAGTCATACCCTGCGCCAATCGCCTGCATCGCCGAGGCGCAGGCGGCGGACGTGGCCATGACCCAACCGTTAAGTTTCAGGCACTGGGCCACATTCATGGTTGCCGTGTGGGAAATGCAGTGAAAAAACTGCATGGAGGACAGTTTGGTCAGGTCATGATCCGGCAGCATAGTCTCAAACGCCTGGCTGATGCTGATGGCGCTGCCCGTGGTCGACCCCACCACGCACCCCATCCGCCCGGTGGTGGCCAGTTCCGGATCGAGCCCGGCGTCAGCCACCGCATCCTGGGCCGCCTGCACGGCAAAGATGCTCAAGCGCCCCATGGACCGCCGGTTTAGCCGGGGGATCAGTTTCTCATCCTTTAACTCGGCGGGCGCCCCGACCAGACTCCGCAACCCGAGATACTGGTTCCATCCCTCCATCTTTCGGACTGCGCTGCGGCCGGCTTCCAGACCGTCCGTCAACGCGGCCAGTCCGCGACCGAACGGAGACACACTACCCATCCCTGTAATAACGACCCGTTTTAGGTGCATAATTTTTCGCTCACAAAACGACTGAAGTTATCCTTGCCCAATACCGCCCGGATCACAATGAACGAGGACATCATCGCTCCCGCAATCCCCGGCAACAGCGAACTCTGACCGGCCGCGAAGAGGTTACGGACCGGCAGTTTCCCGATCAAATTATACTGTCCAACTTTCTGTTTGATCCCATAGGCGGAGCCGTCCGGCGAGTTCAGATAGTCGCGATAGGTCAACATCGAGGCCGCGTCCAGAATACGGAAAGATCCGCCGTACGCAGGATTATGGCGGACAAGCCGGTTCCGGATCGCCTCCACCCGGCCCTTCTTGTACTCCGTATACGCCGCCGAACGATTCCCAAGAGTGGAATCCCCCCACTGCGCCACATGGTCGTAGAAGGACGGCTCGAAGGCGGTGACGACTCCACGGGGAACTCCATAGACCGACTCGACGCTTTCGCAAATCACAAGGGCCTGCTCGCCCTGATAAGAAGGATCCAGTAATTGCTCAAAGTCCGCCGTAGGGAAAAGGGAAACAATCGAGGATCCAAAGCCCGGCAAGGGCGCCCCCTCCCATACCCCGTAGACGGTAAAAAAGCCCGATGACGCCTCGAACGATTCCACCCGGCTGACAAATGCCTTCGACATATGGTTGCGGGGCAGAAGGTTGAGAATATGACTGGGATGAATCGTCAGTACGGCTGATTCAGCCATCACCTCCTCGCCGGTATTCAGAAGAAAACTTTTCGCATGGTCGTCCGCCGCCACCCGGCATTCCGTGATCCAACGGTTACACCTCACCTCCACATCCAATTTGCTGAACGCCTTCCTGAACGCGTCAATCAAGGCATCACCGCCCCCCATCAAGCGGGCCGTGGACTGATAGAGGTCATAACAAACACGACTATGGGCGGCGAAGGAAATCTGGGACGGTTTCACGCCATAGCACATCCCCAATCCGCATAGGACTCCCTTGAGAAAGACGTTCGATGTAAGCCCATCCAGAACCTCCTTCAAACTGATCGCTTCCTCGTCCAACGGGTGTGCGGATTCCGTAAGCCGGGCGAGGTCCATGGAGGCGGTCTGGGAACAGACCTTTTCCACCAGGTCAAAATAGCGGTCCACCGCCAGGGTTTCGCCGGGAAACTCATCCTTCAGTTTCTGCCGCAGGGGCAGAATTCCGCATGGCATTTCGATAACCCTGTTTTCCGCTTCAAACACAAACCGGTGAGCCCGGTCGGAGGACATGAATTCCGGCTCGAGGTCATCCACCAACCCGAGGACCGAGAGCATCCGGTGCAGGAGTGCATCCGGGAGCAGTCCGCCTGTGAAGTGGAATCCGGTATCGAAAGGAATCCCCTGGCGTTGAAAACGGGCGAGGGAGCCGCCGATGCGCGGGGCTTTTTCGAGAAGCAGAACTTTGCGGCCATTCCGGGCCAGCAGGAGTGTGGCCGCGAGACCGCTGACTCCACTCCCCACCACGATGTGATCGTATTTAGTCATTACCGGGAGTCTCGTTCATCGAAGAAATCCACTCATCTGTCAAATCGCCAGCCCGCCATTCACGCCGATCACCTGTCCATGAATGTACATATGCTCTTCCGCACACAGGAAATTGACGACGGAGGCCACGTCTTCAGCGCTTCCAAACCGGCCGATCGGAATTAAAGGAAGAATTTGATCCTTGGGAAGATGCGCCACCATCTCGGTTTCTGTTACGCCGGGCGCGACCACATTGACAAAGATCTTCTTTTTACCGACTTCGCGCGCCAGAGCCTTCACGGCGCCGATGAGTCCCGCCTTGGATGCGGAGTAGTTCACCTGCCCCGCCTGACCAACTTGACCCGAGGTTGAGGAGATCACGACGATTCGTCCTCGCTTTTCCCGAAGCATGGAGAAAAGCACCGTATGGATGACATTGTAAAATCCTCCCAGATTGGTGGAGATCACGGCGTCCCACTCCTCCCGGGTCATCCACACCATGAGGTTGTCACGGGCGATTCCAGCATTAAAGACAACCGCATCCGGCGCACGCTGATCCGCCTTCTCCGCCAGCGCAGCCTTGGTCGCCGCGTAGTCCGACACATCAAACTTGAGCAGGTCACAGACCCGCCCCAATCCTTCGATGGCGGTTTTGACCTCTTCTGCGGCTGCGGTATTATTTTGGTACGTGAGCCAGATATCGAATCCGGACTGAGCCAGTCGCAGGGCTATGGCCCGGCCGATCCCCCGGCTCCCCCCAACGACCAACGCAACTTTGGTTTGTTCTGTTGTCATACTGAGACATCGAGTCTACTGGATGAATAAGGAGGGGTCAAGCAGGGGCCATTCCCTTCCTGAATAATCAGAATGCAAGAAGCAGCCCCGCTCCCCCATAGACCCCTGAATCCATAGGGCATCCGGGAAAGAAACCCTCCGATTTTGAGCCCACTTTGAAGGATAGTCCCACCGTCTCCGACACGAATGCATTCACTTCTCCGCAGGCATTCCAACCGGTCCCGTCATAGAGCGCCTCCCGAGACTCCGGGGTTTGCCAGAGGTCGCCTGTCAGGCTGACTTTCACCCTGCTTCCCAACGGAACCCCGTAGACTCCACCCCCATAGCCATAGGTTTGATCCACTGAACTCTGCAGGTCACGTGCATATACCGTGAAAAGCGGACCCGGGGTCACCAGATAGAGATCGAGAAAACGGGTCACCTCCTCGGGACCAAGGAAGGCCCGCGTCCCCACCGTCATTCCACAACCGCCGCCCAAGGGAATCACCGGCGGACGTACCTGAGTGCGCTTGCCCAGAACATGGTCGGCCACATAACCGAACATGGCCGCAAGCGCGGCAGGATCAACCAGGTTCCAGATCGCGGCGGCATGGAGATCCTCATAGTTCCTGCCCAGCAAGGGATCTGAGAAATCCGGGGCATAGTTGTTGTTCCACACGTCTGCCGGATCACCGCCCCGCCGCTGGGCCTGCCGGGAGACAAGGTAATAGGCGACGTCATTGCCGTCAGTGTAGTCGGAAATGAAGTCAGTCCTGGATTCGCGGGGATCCTTGGTAATCAGGCAATAGAGACTGAAATCCATTTTGGCAATGGCCATCAGCGGAATCTTGGAACCCTCGGTGCCGTCACCGGTGTACAGATCGAGCAGTATCCGGTGCGCCATGATGGAATCGCCTTCCGTGCCGCCCCCGGCGATCATGATGTTCTGCAAGTTGCTTTCGGGATCCTTGCCAACGCTGGTCCATCCCGAGAAGTCGAACCCAAATCCGTAATTGGGATCAAGATTGAACTCCCGGGCGCGGGACCCGTGCCCGAATACCTCATGCTGAACCGTACTCAACCCGATGGCGGAAAACCATTCGTAGATCGGCGCCAGATAGGGTCGCCGCTCGACATTCACCAGGGCGCCCAGTCCCCGACTGAAGGCACTGTGGAGGGTCACAATATCACGGCCTCCGTAATCCATGGCGGGTTCGGTTTCAAACCCGAGGAAATAGGCATCAAACACCCGGTTGGTGGTTGGCTCGGAAAGAACCGTCTGGGAACTCCCCATACAAAGAACACCGATCAGCCCCACCATGACCGCCCTGCCCCAATCCCTTGTCCAGTGCATGATTCTCCTTCTGGCCCGGAATTTCTACACGTGACGATAGTACAATTCCCCTTGAGTCAGGCAAGTCTCTTTCTCGATTCCTTAAAGAAGGCTTGCCCGCCCGCCTGGGTTCAACTATACAGGCGCGCATGAAGATTCTGCTCGTCAGACCCCATATCTTCCTCACGATAGCCAAGCGCTTTCATGCGTTTCTGCACCTGGAACCACTTGAACTCGAACTCGTCGCGGCTGGCATCGATCCCCGCCATGAAGTCCGCCTTCTGGATCTTACCTTGGGCGATGCTCCCATCGACGATTTCACGACTGAACTACGGCGGTTTCAACCCGACGTCGTCGGGTTCGGCGGATACTCGAATCAGGCGGGTAATGTCAAGGAACTCGCCCGACTGTCCAAGCAACTCTGTCCGCGCACCACAATCCTGGTGGGCGGAGTGCACGCCACCATCGTGCCGGATGACTACAACCTGCCTGGCACCATTGACCTCGTGATCCGCGGCGAAGGGGCCACGGCCATGCGGGAGATCATCCCGCTCCTTGAAAAAGGCCTCCCGATCCCCGAAAGTGACCGTTTCCTGCCCGCCGGTTCCCCCCGATATGCCACCCTGGCCGCCATGCCTCCGCCGGCTTTACCCGATTACAATACCCTGCCCTGGCCGCGCCGGGACTTGGTGGACCGCCAGGCGTAC
The DNA here is from genome assembly GCA_964355415.1 of uncultured Verrucomicrobiota bacterium. GTDB lineage: Bacteria > Verrucomicrobiota > Kiritimatiellia > CAIKKV01 > CAITUY01 > JAABPW01. The sequence continues at coordinate 8,523 of CAYHEL010000047.1, forward strand.
TTTTGTGTATGGGCCGGCGCCCCGGACGAACGGGTATCCACCCTGTTTCCCCGCGTCGCCACCCTTCGGACCAGTACCGGCTGCCCGCATCGGTGTAGCTTCTGCGTGGTCCATCACCTCGCCAATGGAAAATACCTCCAGCGCGAGCCGGAGGATGTGGTGGCCGAGATCGAGGCCGTCCCGGAAACCCATATCTACTTCGTCGACGACGAGATGTTCATCAACGCCAAGCGCGCCGAGGCGATTGCCCGGCTCCTTCTTGAAAAGGGCATTCGCAAGCACTACATCAGTTGGGCCCGAAGCGATACGATCTGTCGCCATGTGGACCTGTTCCGGCTTTGGAAATCCGCCGGCCTTGACGTCGTTTACGTGGGTTTGGAATCCATGGAAGACGAGAATTTACTGGCTTACAAGAAGGGCGTTGAGCCGGACGTCAACCGTCGCGCCGTCGCAATCCTGCGGGAGTTGGACATCATCCTGCACGCCGCGCTGATGGTGAACCCCGACTTCACCGCTGAAGATTTCATCAAGGTGCGACGGACCATCGATGCGGTCACGCCTGCGGAGGTTTCTTTCACCGTGTTCTCTCCGCCCCCGGGAACGCCGCTCTGGAACGAGCACAAGGATCACTTCATCTGCAAGGATCCGTATGCCTTTTACGACTGTATGCATACCATCCTGCCGACCAAACTTCCCCTGGGCACATTCTACCGGTATTTCTCCCTGCTCTATCTCTTCGGTATGCGCCGGAATCCCTGGCGCAGCCGCCGGATCAAGGCGCCCTTCAAGGATCTCATCCGCATGTTCATTTCCGGCGCCCGTTGCGGCCATGCGTTGCGAACGATTTACAAGGAGTACGACCCATCACTATGGTAAACAGGATTCTCCTCGTCCACCCACTGGGGTATCGTACCGATGCGGCCGGCGGCGACGTCGCCCGTGTCGCCAACATCATGCCGCCCATCGGCCTGGCCAGTCTCGCCGCATGGCTGGACAGGCAGGGGTTTGAAACCCTCCTGGTGGATTGCTATGCCAAGCCGGATGCCCTGGCCCACATCAAGGAGGTGCTCCAGGACGCCCGACCGGACTTTTTGGGTCTGAGTTGCACCACCTCAAGTTTCCTCGACGGCGTCCGGATCGCCGAACTGGCCAAAACGTTGCGCCCCGGCATCAAGACCGTGGTCGGGGGACCCCACGTCTCGGCGCTGAAAGCGGAATCCTTGAACGGCTTTCCCGCCATTGATTTCGCCGTGGTGGGGGAAGGCGAGGAAACCATGGCCGAACTCGCCTCGGGCGGCTGGGAACAACCCGCGTCGGTCAAGGGCATCGTGTATCGCGAGACCGACGGGACCCCGGTCTTCACGGGATATCGGGACCGTCTGCTCGAGTTGGATGCGCTTCCTTTTCCCGCCTATGAAAAGCTGGAAGGCTATCCCTCAGGGTATAAACTTCCCATCTTCAACTATCCCCAGGCGCCCAACACCAGTTGCGTGTCCAGCCGCGGCTGCCCCTATGCCTGCACCTACTGCGACCGCTCCGTGTTCGGAAAAAGTTTCCGTTACAACTCGGCAGACTACATGATCGCGCATATCCGGCACCTCAAGGACCGGTTCGGCATCCGGCACATCAACTTCTATGACGATCAATTCACCTTCAACCGCAAGCGTGTCGAGGATTTCACCCGCCAACTTACCGATCTCCGGCTGGGCATTACCTACAACTGCGCCGCGCGGGCCGAACACCTGGACGAGGAACTGCTGCGCCAAATGAAGGCATCCGGATGCTGGATGATCAGCCTCGGAATCGAAACCGGTGACCCCGATCTTCTGGCGCAACACCGCCAGCGGGCCGACCTCGATCTCCTCCGCGACCGAATCCTGATGATCAAACGGGCGGGCATCCGGATGAAGGGATTACTCATGATGGGACTGCCCGGCGAATCGGAAGACTCCGCGCACCGGAGTATGGACTATGTCTACTCACTCCCGATCGACGATTTCAACCTGGCCAAGTTCACCCCCTTCCCTGGATCGCCCATCTACGAAAACATCCGTGACCTGGGAACGTTTGACGAAGATTGGGAGAAGATGGATTGCATGCACTTCCAGTTTGTCCCCAAGGGCATGACCCGCCCCCAGTTGGAGCGGCTGTTCAAGGAATTCTACCGGCGTCATTTCATGCGCGCCAGGGTGCTCTGGGATTATACCACCATGATCTGGCGTTCACCCGACAGTTGGCTTCGCTTCTGGATGAGCGCCGCCACGTTTTTGAAATTCGCCTTCAGCAACCGGCGGTTGGGCTCAAAGGAAAAATAGGCCTCTTACAGGCGCGTGGCGATGAACCCCGCCCGGGGCAACGGGGGGTAGTAATAATACGGCCCATGCCCGAACGGTTGAAGTCCGGAAAAACCGGCCTGGCCCAAAAGTTCACTCAAGGTTTCCGCCGTGCGCAGGTGCATCACCGAGACGCCCATCCTCAACAACCTCAGGTTCCACGCCTGCATGAATCCATAACGGGACGGAGCCGCCTCCCAGACACAAAAACGCCCCCCGGGTTTAAGCACCCGGCTCACTTCCCGGAGCATGTCCCGGAGCAGACCATCCGACAAGTGCTTGATCACAAAGGTGCAGAGAACATGATCGAACGAGTTGTCGGGATACGGCAATCGCGTCGCAAGCCCCACCTTCAATCGGATGCGATCTTCCAGTCCACGACTGGCCACCTCGGATCGGGCCCCTTC
>CAYHEL010000048.1:0-11200 GCA_964355415.1 uncultured Verrucomicrobiota bacterium
TATGAGAACGTTACGTAGATTCACGGTCGGGATCGGAGTCATGGGCATGCTGGCGCTGGCGTCGAACGCCTCCGCCCAATTCATGTCGGCGTCGGGCGGCAGCTACACCAACGATGTGGGCGGCTGGCGCATCCACACGTACACGAACACGGGAACCTACAGTTTCAATGTCGGCGCGACAGGCGGGGTCGTGCAAGTGCTGGTGGTCGCGGGTGGCGGCGGCGGTGGCTCGCGCACCGGAGGCGGTGGCGGTGCGGGCGGGTTGATCTACTCCAACGCTTACACGGTTGTGGCAGACAGCAACTACACGGTGACGGTTGGCGGCGGCGGCGCGGGTGCTTCCGATTCCTCGCAAAACCTTTATGGCGAGTCTGGCTCAAACTCTGTGTTTGGCGCTTTGACTGCGTACGGTGGCGGACGTGGCGCGCCTTCCGGAGGAATCGGTGGCAGTGGTGGCTCAGGCGGGGGCAGCGGGCCAGACGGGACCGGTGGTGAGGCCACAAACAGTGCGACACAGGGTAATAACGGTGGCAGTGCTGTTGCCGGCATCTATCCGATTTACGCCGGTGGCGGTGGGGGCGGCGCGGGTGGCGCAGGATCCAACTGCGTCGTCATGACGACGGCAGGCGATGGGGGTCCCGGAGTATCCAACAAAATATCCGGAGCATGGGTTCTGTATGCGGGCGGCGGTGGTGGCGGAGTCTTTGCTCCTTCAAGTACGGCTGGCAAAGGCGGTTCGGGCATTGGCGGCAACGGAGGAAGGACGGAGAGTGGCTTCGCCGGAGGCGTTGGCGCTGTCAATACCGGCTCTGGTGGCGGTGGCGGGGGCGTAGGCGGCAAAGGCGGTTCCGGTATCGTGATCGTTCGGTATCCCATTGCAAACCCGAGCGTGGGGGCTGTCGGCGTGCAGAGTGTGGTGCTCAATGTCCCTACAGGCTCGGCGGGCGAGCTCCAGTGGCAGAAGAGCGCGGACGGAAGTACGTGGACCAATGTTACCGGCGCGACGGACGCCAGCCTGGATGTCACCGCGCTGTACACCAACACGCCGTGGTTCCAAGTGCATGCGGTCTTGGGTAGTTCCGACGCGTACTCGAAGCGGATGAAGGTGACATCACAAGCGATCGCCAACGGCACGATCCTCACGATCCGGTGATCCGCGAGCCGGTAGCCGGCGCAACGCCGGCTACCGGCCAGCCATTCTCATTGTGGCTGTAATAGGTTCGTTTCACGCATTCCGCAGCCGGACGCGCCGGCAGGGAACATCGCGGCAACGTCGGCATGAGCAATACGGGCATGATGCAACGCTGTTGGGAGCACGACTATTGCGCGCCGTGCTTCTACCTGATCACCTTCACTTCGGATTTAGTGACCGCCGATATTGCAGGGGGCTACGGCTCTGAAGGCGGCGGAAGACGCGGCTGAAGTAGAAGGGATTGTCGAACCCCACGACCCGCCCGATTTCAGCCACCGGCCATTGGGTGTGCTGGAGGAGATGCATGGCCCTGCCAATGCGTGCCCGGAGAAGGTAGAGGATCGGCGGGTAACCCGTGCGCGCCCGGAAAACCCGGCAGAAATGGCCCTCACTGCAGCCGAAGCGTCGTGCCAGGTCAGGCAGGCGAAGGGGCGCGGTCAGATGCCCCTCAATATGAGCCACCGCCGCCGCGATCCAGTCATGGTTGGTACTGGTCAGGGGTGGTTCGGTAGCCATTCGGAGAAACATCGCCACCAGCCGCGCGGTCAGGGCGTCCAACTCAGGGCCAATGGCGTCGCCCTGTTGACGGGCCGCAAGCCAGAGGTGCTCGACGGCCTCCGTCAGCAACGGGCTCCGCACCACGGTAATGGGCGCCAGCCGCCGCTCCAGTCCCTGCAGGCGTGATCCCTGAAATCCCACCCACAACGTCTCCGCGCGCTCCGTTGCCTCGCAATGCCGCGTTCCCGGCGCAATCAGGACGCAATCGGACTTGTCCGCCGTCACCGGCGGTTCGCCGCCAAGCCGGATGCCGCCGTTCACCACGGCCGTCAGTTCCCACCAGGTATGGGCATCCTGCGCGGGACTCAGACGCGGCCCGTCATACCGGTCGACATACAGGGGGGAGCATTCCCGCGATCGTATGTGAAAGGCACTTCCGCTCCATAGGGAGTCATCAAAAAAATGTATTAATGCGTCGGCCATGTATTCTGAGTTATCACGCAAGTAAGCAAAATATAGGGCAAGGGGGAGGGCATCGCAATATCAGAATCGTGCAGGTCGAGGATCAGTTCCGTGTATGGCGGAATGCCCGGTGGAATGGTAGTGTCAGGGACAAACCAAAAGCATGATAGGAGTGATCCATGAAGACAGGATTTCGCAAGGGTAGTCAGGTGTATGTTAAGAGTCTCGACAGGCGCGCGCTGAAACCGGATGAGATCCGGGTGAAGGTTCTGGCCTGCGGGGTTTGCGGGACGGATATTCATGCCGATGCGGCGACGCTGGCTGGGGAAAAGGTTCTGACCGGACATGAGATTGCCGGTGATATTGTGGAATTAGGCGCGGCGGTTGATGGACTGGCTCTGGGGCAGCGGATCGTGCTGGACTCGGCGACTGCCTGTGGTCGGTGCGATGCCTGCCGCAACGCCAGGCAGGAACTCTGCAGCGATATCCGGAGTTTCTTCTTTCTGGAGTCGTTCGGATTTTCCGACGAGATGGTGGCTCCGGCCATCTGCGCCATTCCCTGCGCGGACCTTGCGCCGGAGATTGCCTGTCTGCAGGAACCGCTGGGCGTGGCGATTGACCTCGTCCGACTCTCGGACATCACGCTGGAGTCCAATGTTCTGGTTCTGGGACAGGGACCGATCGGACTGATGGCGACGGCGCTTGTCCGGAACATGGGCGCCCGCCGTGTCTTCACCACGGAGTTGAAATCCCGCCAGAAACGCATTGAACTCTCCTTGAAATTCGGCGCTGACAAGTGTCTGGATCCCTCGGAAACGGATCTGGAGCGTTTTGATTTTGGATGTAAGATTGACCGCATTCTCGTCACGGCTCCGCCCAAGGTTCTCCCTTCCGCCTTCACTATTGCCTGCAAGGGCGGCATCGTCTCTTTCATCGGCATCGGCATTGGGGAGGGCGCCAAAGTCAGTTTTGATGCGAATGAGTTCCACTTCAAGAAACTCCAGCTCCGGGCTTCCTTCGCCTCGCCGGCGCAGTTTGGGCCGCAAGCTTTGCGTTACCTGAGGGAAGGGGTCATTGACGGCAAGGCCATCGTCACCCACACGTTTACGCTGGATCGGATCGCGGAGGCCATCCAAGTGGCGCAGACCGACAGCTCCGCCGTGAAAGTGGTGGTGGTGCCGTGACGGCGCTGGCCATGACAACGCTGGTCTTTGTCCTCGCCGGCGAAAGCAATTCAGGCGGCATCGGATTGAACTCCAACGCCACTCCGGCGGAGCATGCGGCGCGCTCATGCGTGCAAATCATGAATCTGACGAACGGCCTGTTCAGTTTCGAGGATCTGCGGCTTGGGGTCAACAACCTGCGCGACCATGCCGGGCTGGAAGCGTACTACGGCACGTGTCACGGATTCGAGAATGCACTGGCGAATTCGGTTGAGTCAGGAGTGTTCAAGGACCACTCGCAGGTTTACCTCATCAAGACCGGGCAGGGGGGCTCTGTTATTTCGCAGTGGGCCGTTGGCGCGCCGTCCGGCTATTGGGCTAAGTTTCTCCAGCGTCTCAACGCGGGCAAGGCGCGATTGCCATCTCATCGCCAGTGGGTGGTCTGGTTCAGTCTGGGCATCAACGATGCTATCGCGGGAACACCGGTCAGCGCGTGGAAGACGAACACCATTGCGCATCTGGACAAACTCAAGGCAGAACTTCCCGGCGCCATCATTGTCATGACGCAGTTCCAGTCCATGACGGGGGGTGTATCCATGGCGGCGGTCAACCAGGCCATTGCGGAAATCGCCGCCACCGAGGCGAATGTCTTCGCTGTGGATTCCAGCGGGGCTGCCCTCCGGGATACGTATCATTGGAGTTATACGGGACTGAAAACGGTGGGGAATCGCATGGCGGCAACCACCAAACAGGCGTTGGGATTATGAACGGAAGACAGCGGATGCTCAAGACGTTGCGGTTCGAGGAGCCGGATCGGCCGCCCCATTTCGAGACCATGTTCGAACTGGAGAGGGAAGCGTTCGGTCTGCAATTTCCTGATCGCCGGGCCTGGGCCGGTTGTTCCGCCGCCGACAAGGACCGGATGATCGGCCAGTGCATGGAGATCTACCAGAAGATCGTCGAGCGCTACCAGTGGGACGCCCTGGCGGTCTTCTGGCCCTGGAGCGACCCTGACGGCGTGGTTGCGGCCAGAAAGACGTTTGGCGATGATATCCTCATCGGCAGCATGGTCGGGGATTCCGTGTGGTCCATCGAGCACATCACGGACTGGATGGAGTTTGCCGTGATGCTGGCGGATCGTCCGGACGAGATCCGGCGCATCGCGGACGAGAAGACCGCCCGCGCGATCAAGACCATCACGCGGTTGGTGGACGCCGGCGCCGACTTCATCCATCTCGTCAACGACGTCGCCTTCAATGCCGGCTCTTTCATCTCCCCCGCGCAGTTCGCGGAGTTCATCACGCCGCAGTTGAAGCGGCAGGTGGACTTCATCAAGTCGCAGGGTTGCATCCCGTTCGTCCACACCGACGGCAACATTGATGCCCTCCTGGACGACTACCTGTCCTTGGGGGCGGCCTGCTTCCAGTCCGTGGATCCCATGGCCGGGATGGACATCGCCAAGACCAAGAAGCGCTGTCACGGTAAAATGGCGTTGATGGGGAATGTGCAATGCAATCTGCTTCAGGACGGCCCCCTGGAGGCGATCCGGAAATCCGCGCTCTACTGTCTGGAAAACGCATCCCCCGGCGGCGGGTACATTTTCGGCACCTCGAATACCATTTTCCCCGGTATGCCACTGGCACACTACGAATATATGCTGGATGTGTTCCGGGAGTTTTGCGGGCGGGGGAAGATATGAAAACAGGTCCCGTCGACGTCAGCCTCAACTTCATGCCGGCTTTCTTTCACAAGCACCTTGGCGTGACGTATGGAGACGCGTTCTATTTCGATCCCGGCTATCGCGCCGGCGTCGAGTGCGCCGAAGGTCGTTTTCTCTACGAGATTCTGGGGCGCTTCGGGGTGGGGAGTCCGAACCCCTCGCCTTCGCCCAGTCTCTTTATCCAGCCGATTGACCTGCTCAAAGCCACGCAGGGTGCGACCGTCTGCTGTCCGTTGGATGCCACGCTGGAGACCCGGGGGCATGCGTGGGCCGACTTGAGCGTTGCGGAGATTGACCGGCTCGACCCGCGCGATGCCGCCAACCACCATTTCGTGGACGCTCTCCTTGCCCAGTATCACGAACTGCAGCGTCTCTACGGCGATCAAGCCGACCTCTTCGGCCTCAAGACTGGACTGATGGGCATTCACGCTCCTTTCACCACCGCCCACCAGCTCTGCGGGGAAACATTGTTCTTTCTGTTGATGGACGACCCGAAAGGGGCGCGGCTGATCTTCGACAAGATTTGGGCGATCTATCAGGGGATTTTCGCGCGCCTCCGTGCGGAAATCGGCGCCCCGCCGTTGTCTCGGTTGAACCTGGGGGATTGTTCGGCCAGCCTGATTTCCTCTGAGCAGTATCGCGCGGTGGTGCTGCCGGCCAACCAGGCCATTGCGGCAAAATTCATGCGGGCAAACTATCACTCATGCGGATCCTCCAGTCATTTGCTTGATGCCTTCGCCGATATCCCGGGAGTCGAGTCCATCGAGTTGGGGCCGGGCACCAACCTGCCTCTGGCGGTCCGCCATCTGCCCGGCGTTGCCATGCGCCCACTGGTTGACCCTTTGGTGATGCGCAATGCGAGCCCGGATGCGGTCGCCGCGCTGACACGTGTCCTGGTGACCGATTGTGCCCCGGCGCCCACCACAACCCTCTGCGCCTGGTCGTTCGACCGGGAGACGCCGATTGCCAACGTCGCGGCCCTGTATTCGGCGGCAAGGGAGGCAACGGCATGAAGGCGATGACCCTGACGCCGAAACAACGCATGCTGGCCGCCTACCGGGGGGAACTGCCCGACACCGTCCCGGTCGCGCCGGAATTCTGGTATTACCTGCCGGCCCGGCTTCTCGGCGTGGACATGGTCCGCTTCGAGCGGGAGATTCCGCTCTGGGAGGCCCTGCTGAAGACCTTCCGCCACTACGGCACGGAAGGATGGGGGGCCGTCTTCACCAGCATCCCCGCGCCTGATGTCAAGAGCACCGAGCGCTGGACGGAACTGGCCGATGGCCGGTTCGAGTCGCGGGTGACGCAGGTGACGCCGCACGGGACGCTCACCGCCAGTCAGGTCTATGATCGCCATGAACCGTCCTGGGCGGCGGAACGGCCCATCAAAAATTTTGTCCGGGACTGGCCCGCTTACAAGGCCGCCAGTCTGGGGTGTGTTGAGGAGGCGGATTGGCGTCCGGTGAACCGGGCGGTGGAGGCCGTCGGGGAGGACTACCTGCTGGAGTTGTGGCTCGGGTTCCCGTTCTTCGACTACATCGCCCTGCCGCGCGAGGGCGGGCTGGAGCAGGGCATCTTCGATCTGATGGAGCATGAGGCCTTCTTCGAGCAACTGCACGAGGAGTACATTGAGTGGATGCGTCGGCTGGCGCGGGTGGCGGCGGCCCGGACGACGGCCGAGTCCTTTTGTATCGGTTGTGCCTGGTCTTGTGTGTCATTGATCGGGCCGGACCTCTGGCGCCGCTGGGACAAGCCCGTCATCCGGGCCGTGGCGGATGAGCTACACGCCGCGGGGAAGCTGCTCCATATCCATTTCCACGGCAAGAGCCATGTTGTGCTGGCCGATCTCGCCGACTGCGGGGCCGATTGCGTGTGCCCCTTCGAGCGCGCCCCGGGTGGGGACATTGCCGACCTTGGCGAGGTTCGCCGGATCCTGGGAGACCGGGTGACCGTCAACGGCAACGTCCATACGGTGGAAACCCTGATCCGCGGCACGCCCGCCGATGTTGAGCGGGAGGTGGCGGAGATCTTCAGGCAGTGGGGGCCGGACAAGCGGCGGTTGATTCTCGGGACAGGCGACCAGGTCGGCCGGGAGACGACGGATGAGAATATTGAGGCGATGATTAATGCGGGAAGGAAATGGGGAATATCATGAAAGTTGTTGCGGGCGTCATCGGGTGCGGGAATATTTCGAAGTTTCATTTTTCCGGGCTGGAGAAGGCTGGCGCGGAGGTCAGGTGGGTTTGCGACCTTTTCGAGGCGAGTGCCCGGCCCTACGCGGAGAAATTCAAGGCGCGTTACACGGCGGACTGGAAGGAGATTGTGGCGGATGCGGAGGTGAATACCGTGGTGATCACGACGCTGTCATCGGTGCACAAGGCCATCTGTCTGGCGGCGATCGCCTCCGGAAAGGCTGTGATCTGCGAGAAGACCCTGACGGAGAACCCTGCCGACTCCCTGGAAATCGTGAAAGCGGCGGAGGCGAAAGGCACGATCTTCTACACGTCCTACATGAAGCGATTCATTCCGGCGGTGGCCAAGGCGAAGGAGCTGCTGCCCGGCCTGGGGCGCATCGTCTCCACGCACATTCGTTCCCATCAATGCTGGGGGGCTGTCTGGGACGGCAATCCCGCCTCCGGGTTCTTCCACACTCCGCCGGGCGGGATGTCGCAGGTCCGCAAGAACTATGGGGGCGGCATCCTGATCTGCGGGGGCAGTCATATCCTCGACCTGATCTGCTTCCTGCTGGGTCGACCGCACAAGGTCTATGGGAAAGTCCATACGCCGACTGACCGGGATTATGACTTACATGCGATGGCGCTGATGGAAACGCAAAATGGATCGGTGGACTTCGAGGTCTGGGCACATCCGCTCACGCGCATCGGGTTCCTGCGCGACGGCTGGGACGAGCGGGTGGAGATCAACGGAACCGGCGGGCGGCTGGAGCTCTTCAGCGCCCAGTGGGACAACCCCTACAACAAGGCGTCCCTCCTGCTGCATACCGACAATGCGAGCGGGGTCACGACCGAATACCGCACCGAGGCGGTCTCGCCCTTCGATGCCGCCGTCCAGTACTTCTGCAGGAATATCGATGCGGGAACGCAGGGATCCCAAGCGCGGACAACTGGGTATGACGTGGATGAGTTGATCGCCCATGTCCAGCAGAGTTCAAGGAAGGGTCAGGCGGTGGATGTCGTCTGGAAACTCTAGTGTAGCGTTTCCGAATCGCCTGATGGTATATATTGAGCTTTATGAAACTGAACCACAAGAAGACGATTCATCTTATTTGTAATGCGCATCTGGATCCCGTTTGGTTATGGGAATGGGAGGAAGGCGCCGCCGAAGCGATTTCAACCTTCCGTACTGCGGCGGATCTCTGTGAGGAGTTTGACGGCCTTGTCTTCTGCCATAACGAGGCGGTCCTTTACCAGTGGGTGGAGGAGTACGAGCCGGCCTTGTTTGCCCATATCCAGAGCCTGGTCAAGGCGGGCCGCTGGCATATCATGGGTGGCTGGTTTCTCCAGCCGGACTGTAATATGCCCAGCGGCGAATCGTTCGTGCGCCAGATTCTGGCGGGTCAGGTGTACTTCAAGGAGAAGTTCGGGGTCATCCCCACCACGGCCATCAATTTCGATCCGTTCGGTCACACGCGGGGATTGGTGCAAATCATGGCCAAAAGCGGCTATGATACCTATCTCTTCTGTCGGCCAACACAGACGGATTGTCCGCTTCCTGGCCATGAGTTCCGGTGGGTGGGCTATGACGGCTCCGAGATTCTCGGGTCGCGTTGTTTGGACTGGTATAATTCGCCGCTGGGCAAGGCGCGGGCGAAGATTGAAACCCGGATGAACAACTTTCCGGCGGGGGATTTCTGCTACCTCCTGTGGGGTGTCGGGAACCATGGCGGCGGGCCTTCCCGGAAGGATCTCAAGGATATCCGGGCACTCCTGGCGGATTCCAGGACAAGCGCCTTCGCGATCCGGCATTCGACCCCCGAAGCCTATGCCGCCGAACTGGTGCGGAAACGCGATCAGTTGCCGCGCCACGAGGGTGATTTGAACGCCTGGGGCGTGGGCTGCTATACCAGCATGGTCCGGATCAAGCAGATGCACCGACGGCTGGAAAACGAACTGTTCATGGTGGAGAAAATGGCGGCCTGCGCCTCGGGTCAGGAGTTGATGACCTATCCTGCGGCGGAGATCAAGGCGGCGACGCGAGACCTGTTGTTTTCGCAGTTTCACGATATTCTTCCCGGCTCCTCCGTCCAAGCCGTCGAGGAGATGTCGTTGCGGGTCATGGGGCATGGACTGGAGGAACTCTCCCGTGCCAAGGCGCGTACTTTCTTCGCGCTGGCGAAGGGGCAGCCCCGTGCGGTCGAGCGCGAGATCCCCGTGCTGGTGTTCAATCCCCACCCGTATCCTCTCAGGACGGTGGTGGAATGCGAATTCCAACTGGCCGACCAGAACGACAGCGGCACCTTTACCGATTTTACGGCGTATCATGACGGGAAACCCGTGCCCACCCAGATCGAGAAGGAAGCCAGCAATATTCCCGTGGACTGGCGTAAGCGCATTGTCTTCGAAGCCGAGTTGAAGCCGATGCAGATGAACCGGTTCGATTGCCGTCCCAGGGTGCGGCCCGCCAAGCCGAAGCCGGCGCTGAAGGAGAAGAACGGGCGGCTGTTGTTTGACAATGGCCGGTTGCGCGTGGCGATCAGCACGAAGACGGGGCTGGTTGACAGCCTCAAGATCGAGGGGCAGGAATATCTCGTGAAGCCGGGCTTTCGTGCCTTGATTATGGGGGATGACGAGGATCCCTGGGGCATGCGGGGCCAATTGTACCGAACACAAACCGGCCATTTCGAGTTGATGAATCCGAAGCGGGGGTCGGCAGTTTCCGGGGTTAAACCCGGCGTGCTGATCCCCTCGGTCCGGGTTATTGAGGACGGAGCCGTGCGGACGGTGGTGGAGGCTGTCTATGCGCATAACGATTCCTTCCTCGTGCAACAGTTTATCCTGCCGAAACACGGAACGGAAGTTGAAGTCTTTCTGCGCGTCCATTGGAATGAAAAGGACCGGTTCCTTAAACTCTCGGTTCCGGTCAAGGAGGCGACTCATTATCTGGGGCAGGTTGCCTTTGGGGTAAGCCCGTTGCGGGAAGACGGGCGGGAGTGTGTGGCCCAGAAATGGGTGGCCGTGACGCGCCGGGATGATCGGGCGTTGACGGTGGTAAACGAGGGGTGCTATGGGTCGGACTTCAAGGACGGGGAATTACGTCTCAGCCTCATGCGTTCACCAGCGTATTCCGCGCATCCCTTCAAGGATCGGACGACGTTGCCGCAGGATCGTTACTCGCCCCGCAGTGACCAGGGTGAGCGCACGTTCCGTTTTTGGATCAAGGCGGGGGACAGTGCGGAACGTCTGGCCGCCGTGGACCGGGAAGCCCTGGCACACAATGAGAAGCCCATGGCTCTTTCCTTCTTCCCCTGTGGCGTTAAGGCGGCACGTCCCAAGCCGTTGGCGGTTCTGGATGACAAGGTGATCCAGATTGTAGCCATCAAACCGGCGGAACACGGTGTTGGAACCATCTTCCGCCTCTATAATCCGACGGGCGCAGGCTGCAACACGGTGTTGAGGGCGCCACTGTCTGGGGCACGGCTTCGGCTGGTCTTTAAGCCTTATGAGGTGCGATCTTTTCGGCTTGGCGCCAAGTGCGGAAAGTGGGTGGAGTGCGATTTGATGGAAAGAAGTCTGTAGTTCCCAGAATGAGGTTGATGATATCGATGGGGTGGTGCGGCAACTTACCGCGAATGGCTACGAGGCTACGCCGAAGCATCTGCACCTATTTGGTACAAAGCGTAACGGTACGCCCTACGGCTCACCGCCCTCTTCTACAACTGGTGGAGTATTTGGCGCTTCCGGGTTTGTGGGGGGATTTTCTGTTGATTAATGATACTCGAGTTCAGCGAGAAGGAATCGCAGAAGCGGGTCGGGTAAGCGTATCCGAGCAAGGGTGGCGTTTAAGAGTGCGTTTAAGAGTCCGCGGAAGTGTAGGTACGGCGCGAAGCCCACACTTAAGCGTACACGTCGTTTCACACTTAACCGCGTCACTTACTTCTACTTTGTTAAGAGCGTTCATTCGTCGTTGGTGCTCTGTTTCTGTTGT